>JAHFBE010000001.1 GCA_023250205.1 Candidatus Melainabacteria bacterium
ATCAAATAAAGGATCATCTTTAAACGGCTTAATAATTTCTTTCCAGTTATACTGACCTTTCTTTTTACATTCCCAATAAACATCATATGATTCTTTACCATGCTCATTAAATCTTTTATTTAAAGTCATTGCAAAATCTAATACATCTGAGTTCTTTTCCAATCCCAGCTCAGCATAATCATCATTCATAATATAACTATGGACGTACAATGTTTGACCATTACAATATGCAGCTAGAATATTTCCATCCGAAATATTTTTCAGCAAATTTTCAGTGATCTTAAAATCGTTTGAAGCATCTCGAATGGAGTCCTGTGAAGGGAAAATTATAGGATACCCTTCTTCATTTCTTTCAAGAAATGCCATTTCATGATTTCCAATTAATTTATAAATCTCAATTCCATTTTCTAATTGATAATTTAACCAAAAGTCTATTACATCAGAATCAGGAGCCCTATCGTAAATGTCTCCTAAAAAAACATATTTAAACTCTTTTTTCAAATTTAAATCTAGGTCTAAGACTCCATGTTTGTAAAGAGTGATAATCATGTGAACAAAATCACCATGTGTATCAGGAACATAGACAATATCACCTTTATTAAAAGGTAATTGTTCGTTCTGTTTGATAACTTTCAAATGCTCTTTAAGTCTGCTAATTAATGTTAGTGATTTATCTTTAATCAAGCCACTGTTTGCATAGAGCATCTCAGCGGCTGGTTGAAATTGTTTTATTTCGTTTTTCATGATTACTCTTAATGTCATTGCGAGGCCCCGCCTGAGGCGGGGACGAAGCAATCCCGAGTGAATTTGCGAAACAGTTCGGGATGTTGTGGAGACGTTGCATGCAACGTCTCTTCCCTCGCAATGACATTAAACTGAAAGCTCCTTAATCATATTATCCGCAATTACTATTCTTTGAATCTCAGACGTTCCTTCATAAATCTCAGTAATCTTAGCATCTCTTAAAAAACGCTCAGCATCATACTCAGTAGTATAGCCATATCCACCTAAAATTTGCACTGCTTTGTTAGCTGCTTTTGAAGCAAGTTCACTGCAATATAGTTTTGCTTCAGCAGATTGGCGAGTAAATTTAATTCCTTGATCGTGCATATTTGCAGCCTGATATGTAAGCAATCTTCCAACTTCTACTTCAGCAGCAATTTCTACAAGCATAAACTGAATAGCCTGAAAATTAATTACTTTTTGCCCAAAGGCTTCCCTTGTTTTTGCATAAGAGCTGGCAAGATCAAAGCTCCCTTGAGCAATTCCCAAAGCCTGTGCTGCAATTCCGATACGACCACCATCTAAAGTAACCATGGCAATTTTAAAACCATCTCCAATATTTCCAAGAATATTTTCTTTCGGGATTTTTACATTATCTAAGATCACCTGACAGGTAGCACTGGCACGAATTCCAAGCTTATCCTCTAATTTCCCGAATGAAACCCCAGGCATATTTTTTTCCACAATAAATGCAGTTACTCCCTTATGTTTTTGTTGAGACGTTGCATGCAACGTCTCTGGCAGACTTGTTTGTGCCAATACAAGATAGACATCTGCTTGAGAACCATTTGTAATCCAAGCTTTAGTACCATTTAAAATAAAATGGTCTCCTTTGTCATAAGCTCTTGTAAGCATTGCTGCTGCATCAGAACCATTCCCCGGCTCAGACAAGCAAAAAGCTCCAAGATATTCACCAGAAGCTAGTTTAGTAAGATATTTCTCTTTTAAAAAATCAGATCCAAACTTAGAAATTGGAACTGAGCATAAAGAAAGGTGAGCAGCTAAAATAACACTTGTTGTAGCGCACACTTTAGCAATCTCTTCAATAACAATGGCATAAGAGACATAGTCCATTCCACCACCGCCGTATTTCTCAGGTAAAACTATTCCTGCCATTCCAAGCTTTGCTAAGAGGTCAAAGTTTTCTTTTGGAAACCTGTGAGTTTTATCTATATCTCTTGCTTTTTCTTTAAAGTTTTCTTCAGCAATTTCCCTTATAGTTTTTCTTAATAATTCCTGCTCTTCTGTAAGATTAAAGGTTTGTCTTTCTTTTTCAATTAATTTTTCCATTGTTAAAGAATTCTATCAAAATAAGGCTTATTAAAGCAGCAACCATCTTAACCCATAAACTAAAAACACATAGTAAAATTGTCTCAATAAATTAAACCCGGTATTAAAATGCAATCCACAAAAGTTGATACAGCAAAAGCATTGCGCCAATTATTGTTTTTTTGTGTGACCTCAGTCCCTACAAAAGAACAAATTAAAGAAATTGACGATCCTAAAATGAGAGATGCTTTATTAGCTTCAGAAAAAAAGCTAAGGGGAGAAGTTTATATTCTAGTCAAAAGAGTTGCTCCGCAATTGGAACCTCCCGATATTACTAATCAAAATAATATCTTTGATTTTATTGATAGGCTTTCAGAAATAGATCTTGGAAAAGATTAACTTTTAACAAAATTATTTAAAATAAAAACTGATATGTTTAATACAATAACGACTTATAGAACAAGATTTCCGGGGGAAGAATTAGTCCATCTTGTAAGTTTGAAAAAAGATTTGCATCCTAAGCTCACTCCTCCACAAGTTAACAGGCTTTTAGATTTTGCATATCTTTATTTAAAATGGGATATTAGACGTACTAATGAAGCTGCTGATTTTAAGAGAGAATGTTTTCCTGAACGTCCCAGCCCAATCTCAATGCAGTTTCCAACTAATGATGTAATTGCTTTATCAAAATCAAAAATGAATCCTGACATTTCAGATCCTATTTTATTCTTTATGCATAATAGTCTTTATCGAGCTAGTGAAGATGAAGCAAGGAATCTATTCATAAGTTTTGAGAAGAATATACGAGGAAGGTTAGAGCATTTAGATGGTAACAAACGGAGTGTCCAGGTAAGCGATAGCTTACAACGAAGAATAAATAAATGTTTGCTTAATCTATTAAAAAACAAAGATTCACTAACCGAAGAAGATAAAGCCAGATATCTTATGGAGCTAGATCGATTATTAGTTGCTATAAATGAAAATTTACCCAACTCTATTTATGGCTTAGAAATCTTACAAGAAGATTTAAATAAGCCTTCCCCCTTCTGCGAGAAAGTTGCTTACAATAGTTTTGGGCTTATTAATGTAGACAAGCCTGAAAGATTTTGGGAGTCTCCACAAATTCCTGTACAGTTCTTAACAGCAGCACGTAAAATCAGTCATTCAAGACTTTAGTTTAATAACTTCTTTTGCAGCTTCAGCAATCTTTTCTTTAGTTAAACCATAATGAACTAAAAGTTCATCTGACTTTCCACTTTGTCCAAACTGATCCATAATTCCAATTTTCTTAACAGGCACAGGACAGCTCTCAGATAAAACACTGGAAACTGCATCACCTAAGCCACCTATTACATTATGTTCTTCACAGGTAACTGCACATCCAGTTCTTTTTACACTGGATAAAATCGTCTCTTTATCTATTGGTTTAATAGTAGAAATATTTACTACTTCCGCACTAATACCTTCACTTTGCAAAGCTTCTTGAGCTAAGAGTGCTTTGCTTACCATTATTCCACAAGCAAAGATTGAAACATCAATTCCACCTTTTATAATATATGCTTTTCCAATCTTAAAATCATATTCATTTTCATCAAATAAAACAGGAACATTTGATCTCCCCAATCTCATATAGACAGGGCCAAAGAACTCAGCAATTGCTCTGGTAGCAAGCTTCGCCTCTGTAGCATCAGCAGGAATAATTACTGTCAGATTAGGAATTACTCTCATGATAGCTATATCTTCAACAATTTGATGGGAGCCACCATCTTCACCTACTGTTAATCCAGCATGAGTAGCACAGACTTTTACATTAAACATATTATGGCAAACAGCATTTCTGACAAATTCCCAGGCACGCCCACATGCGAACATTGCAAAGCTACTTGCAAAAGGAATTTTACCGGTACTGGATAATCCTGCAGCAACACCAATCATATTTTGCTCTGCAATTCCCATATTAAAAAATCTCTCAGGAAACTCTTTTGCAAAAAATTTGGTCTGCGTAGAACCAGAAAGATCAGCATCTAGAACAACAATATTTGGATTTTTCTTACCAAGCTCTAAAAGCTCTTTTCCATAGGCAACACGAGTTGCGATCATTTCTTTCGATTGTGTCATTGTTGCCCCCATAGCTTTAATTGTTATTGCGAGGAACGCAGTGACGAAGCAATCTTATACAGCCACCAACTTTAACATCCTCATCTTTAACAAGTATCATTGCCCAAGATGAATTCCTTGTAAGATTGCTTCGCTTCGCTCGCAATGACAAAATCATCCTCATTCTATCTCCCTCAAAGCCATCTTTAATTCTTCATCATTTGGCGCTACACCATGCCATTTTACATTGTCTTCCATAAATGAAACCCCTTTACCTTTTACAGTATGAGCAATGATAATACATGGTTTATTTTCCCTAGGACCAATTTCATGAGTTTTTAAAATAGCATCATGAATTTGATTCATATCATGTCCATCAACTTCTAGAACATGCCAGCCAAATGCTTCAAATCTTTTAGCGATTGGTTCAAGTGTCATTGTTTCTTCTGTCCAGCCATCTAATTGAATTCTGTTTCTATCTAGAATTGCTGTTAAATTCCCAAGGTTATAATGACTTGCTGACATAATAGCTTCCCAGGTAGAACCTTCCTGAAGTTCGCCATCACTTTGAAGTAAATAGATTCTGTTATTTAACTTATCCATCCTGCAACCAAGAGCTGCACCAACAGCAAATGATGTACCATGTCCCAATGAACCAGTAGATGTTTCAATACCTGGAACTTTCAATCTATCTATATGCCCCTGATAGGGTGAACCAAGTTGTCTGAATGTTAAAAGATCATCTCCTCTGTAATATCCTGCTTTTGCAAGAATAGAATATACAAGCGGTGTTGAATGACCTTTACTAATTATCATTCGATCTCTTTCCTGCCAATTTGGATTCTGGGGATCATATTTTAAAATTGAAAAGTACAATACGGTTAAAATCTCAACAGCTGAAAGTGAACCTCCCGGATGGCCTGAAGCTGCAGCATGAGTCATCTTTAAAATCGATCTGCGTAAATCTTTGGTTATTTCTTTTAGTTCAGTTAGTTTTTCTTCTGATAAAGACATGAAATTATTCTATCAAGTAGGCACGTAGCATGCTACGTGCCTACAGTTATCACCACGTCTTCAGCTTCATTGCATCTCTAACCTGTTCAAGAGTATGTCTTACAACTTGTCTTGCTTTCTTATTACCTGCATCCAATATCTCAAGAATATCTTTATCATTTTTAAATGAGACTCTTCTTTCTCGTATCTCATGGAAATAACTATTCATTATTCCAGCCAGTCTTTTCTTACAATCTACACAGCCTATTTTTGCAGTTTTACATTCATCCTGAACAACATCAAGTGTTTTCTTATCTGCAAATATTTCATAGTGTTTATATGCTACCTGACAATCCTCAGGATTCCCAGGATCAGTTCTTTTAATCTTCTTTGGATCAGTAATCATCTGTAAAACTTTTTTAGATGCAACTTCTTCACTATCCTCAAGCTTAATATCATTCCCATAAGATTTACTCATTTTTCTTCCATCAACACCTGGCACAGACGGTGTTTCAGTAAGTAATGATTTTGGTTCGGGTAATAAATTTGTTTTATAAATATGATTAAATCTTCTAGCTATATCACGACTTAATTCAAGATGTGCTACCTGATCTTTTCCTACTGGAACAAGTTCTCCAAGTACACTTAAAATATCTGATGTTTGTAGAACTACATATCCTAACAAACCATAGGTAACTTCCTCTTTTGCTTTTTCTTCATCTTCAGCAAGCATTCTTACCATATCTTTCAAAGTAGGATCTCTTTCTACCCAGTTCTGATAAGTAACCATGCTTAAAAGAAGATGAAGCTCTGCTACTTCAGGAATTGCTGACTGTACATAAATAGTAGATTTATTTGGGTCGACACCACTTGAAAGAATATCTTTTGCTACTTCTAAAATATCGCTCTGAAGTTCACTAGTATCTTTATACTTTGTCGTAAGAGTATGCCAGTCAGCTATAAAGTAAAAACACTCATGTTCATTCTGTAACTTTGCCCAGTTACAAAGCACTCCTAAATAATGCCCGATATGAAGTGAGCCTGTTGGGCGGATTCCTGAAAGTAGTCGTTTCTTTTTCATAGACTTAATTATTATATTACAAAAGAGTTGTCATTGCGAGGAGAGTAGCGACAAAGCAACCCCAAGTGGATTACAAAAGAGCGATCGAGATTGCTATGGAGACGTTGTATGCAACGTCTCTTCTCTTCGCAATAACATTACAATTTCCTATGTTCTAATGCTGGCAAATTCTTTCTAATTTTTTCTAAATAGTCCAATTCAATTTCTGCAAAAATCACTTCTTCTTTATCCGCAGAGGCTTCAGCTAAAACTTTCCCCCACGGATCTACAATTAAACTATGTCCATATGTTCTCACACCACCAGAGCCAATCCCAGCCTGGTTAGGTGCCACTACATAACAAAGATTTTCTATTGCTCTTGCTTTTATAAGTGTATGCCAGTGAGCTTCACCAGTTGGTTTAGTAAATGATGAAGGAACACAAATAATCTTAGCCCCAGATTTTGAATATGCTCGATATAATTCTGGAAATCTCAAGTCATAGCAAATACTCAAACCAATTTTAATAGAGTTAGGTTTGAAACCTACCTCTACAAGTTTTGGATTTTTACCAGCCTGATTTCTGCTTGATTCCAAAATCTCTTTTCCTTTTAGCTTAATATCAAACAAATGTATCTTTCTATACTTTGCAACAATTTCCCCTTCTGGGTTTATTAGAACTGAAGTATTAAATGGTTTTAAATCATTCTTTATGCTTCGTGCTTCGTGCTTCGTGCTTCTTGTTCTTTCCAAAATGCTACCAATTAAAATCCAAACTTTATGCTTCTTTGCAAGTGCCGAAATTAAATTTGTAGATTGTCCTGGAATACTTTCAGCAAATTTAACAGCTTCAATCAGATTTCCGCGATAGTTAAAAACCTCTGGCAATGCAATAAACTTTGCTTTTTTCTTAATTGCTTGATTGATTAACTTTGCAGCCTCTTTTAAATTTTTATCTTTTTCTGAACCGCTTTTCATTTGAATAACGGCCACTTTGAGATTAGTCATGAGAATTTATGATTGTACTTTATGAGCTTTTCCCTGTTTTTCTTTATATTCTTTATATTTCTTTTTAAATGAGTAATTTAAGTAGAACGGAATCCCACTTATAAATGCAATTAACAGAGTAAGCACAATAATTTGGATCAATAAATCTTTCATATAGTTATTCCACCAACTCTTCGTATCCTTCTTGAAGTATCATTGTACCAATAAATGCTAGAAATATTGAACCAATCAAATTAATAAAAATTTGACTGTTTAAAGATAACCCATCTTTTAAAATGTCTCAAACGAGAACTGCAGCAGGTGTCAACAATAGGTTACATCGGCAAGTTAGTTTTTTCGTAACTATTCACGTCATTGCGAGGAAACACGAAGTGTTGACGTGGCAATCTCATTTTGCAATATCGTTTATAAGGCAGCCTTGCAAGCGGTATCTTAGTGTGAGATTGCTTCGTCATCCGCCAATGCGGATTTCTCGCAATGACAGAAAATTTTATTTAATGAGTGTTTCCTGTTTCTCAGTATTAAATAGTGTTGTTACTTCTTTATTTATAATCTGAGCCATCATTAACAAATGTCCGCCAGGATAACCATAGTATCCATCTATTAAAAAGTCATGATCGTGAATTTGGTTTTGTAATATTTTTGGTTTTATTTTTTTTAGACCTTCTTCCTTTATATGTTCTCTTTTGAAAAGATTAAATATTTTGTCAAAGATACCATCCTCACAATTTGCAGAAATAATTATCATTCCAGTAGGAAGCAAAAGTCTCCTTGCCTCATTGTAGAAAAAAGTATTCGGCGCAGTAGAGGCTTGCTGTAGCAAGCTTCTACCATCGCATAACGAATAATCTGTTACGATGCGCGTGAATGTATTATCTTCAAAAGGTAATTTTTCCAAGCCGTCCTCAGTAAAAGATAAGGCATTTTGTTTTTCTTTTATTCCTTTTATTAGATCTTCCTGCCACTCCCCTATTACCAGAACAGACTGCCCAACACCTACAGCTTTAATTATTCGCTTAACTATTTTTTCTGGTTTTGAAATCATGATTTAAAAAATGAAGTTTCTCATAAGCCGGGTTTTGTTTATGCAGTTATCTATCTAGGAGTATTGTCACCAATACCCTCAAGCGGTTTCAGCAGAATTGAGCAGCGGGCCACTGTTATCCAATCCTATACCTTATCCTTGCACCTTTAGCGGGGTTTACCAAGATTACAGTCACCTGTAAAATTCGTGAGCTCTTACCTCACGGTTGCACCCTTACCGACATGCGTATTGAGTATCGTGTACTGAGTATTACATCAATAAAAAAAATCTTATTCTCTGACGCAATACTCAATACTCCATACGCAAGAAGGCGGTCTACATTTCTGTGGCACTTTCCTCACACTTACATGCACTTCGCATTACGAAGCAACCAGCCCTCTGGAGCCCGGACTTTCCTCATTCCATTGTTTTTCACCTAATTAGGCATACGATCAATGAAACGCAACTGCTTGAGAAACTTCATGAGTATTATAACTTAAATCAAAATTTATTATCTTTTAATCAATTGTATGAGGAAAGTTAAATTAAAAATATTTAATTTTGTAAAGCAATAAATATCCCTCAACCCTAAATAAAGAATAAATATAATCAAAAAACATTTAAATTCAACTCACTCAAAAAAAATTAGGGCTACCTCCTGTGACGTTCATCCCACTGATGGGTAATTTGACTTCAGTAATCTCAAATTATGTGTTGGGATTTTTTTTGAAATGGGAGGTTCGTGTGAAAAAGATTATTTCAATTTTCTTAATCATCGTTTTTGCATTTGTTTCTTTTGAATGCATAAGCACAAATGATGCATATGCTTCTAAAAAAGGAAGCAAAAAAGCTGGCAATAGTAAAAAAGGTAAGGGTGGGAAATCATCCAAGACTTCTTCTCAAGTATTTAGCAATACTGGAGAAACCACTTTATATGGCAGTGTTCTAATACCAACTGCTGATGAAGCAAATGTACTTTTACCATCAGCTCAATTCGCTCAGGTCAGAAATGCAGGGGTAGAAAATTTAATTTTTACTCTTACATCTGCAGTTGATTCAACTATGGCATATAACATTCCAAGTGAATCAGCGACAATTCAAAACAAAACTCTTAATAAGAAGTCTGGGAAATATATTGTTATTAGTTTATTTACTTTAACAAATCAATCAGGAATAACAGTTTCCCCAAGCTCATTACCTTCAGATCAATACAAAATCACTATATCTGATGGTGACAGCCTTAATATAACAACTGAATCTTTTAAATTTGAACCACCTGCACTAGTAGTTGGTACTGCTAAAACACAAACTACAAGTATTGTAACTGTTGATGACTTATCTGGAGATATGATTTCAGATGGAGCAGTTACAACAAGTACAAATGGTGCATTCTTTACTGAAGTAAGAGCTCAAAAACTTTCTACTGATTCTTCAGGTAAAAGTAGAAAAATTCGAGCTCAAACAACTGACGATGGAACTGGTACAGGAGATACTGAGCCAGTAGATGATGCCCCAATAGATCCTGGTATTGTTAATGTAAATGATGGTGAGTTAACAGCTCTTTGGCCACTTACAAACGATCCAGAAGTAAATGAAGATCAAGCTAATAATCCAGGTGTAGTTGATGAAAACACAACTCAAGCACTTGACTTACTAATAGAATCTGCGGATGGAGATCTGGACAAATTAGAGGAATTTGCAGATGACGTAGTAAATGACAAAGTCGATGAATTTCAAGATGATTCATCTAATTCAGATTCAGACAATTCAGATTCAGGTGATTGTCCTGATCCTAAATTGTTAGCTGATCAATGTTCAAGTCCTAATGCAGAGTTAGGAGAAAAAGTTTTACAAACTTATATCAATAATCCTGCATGTCAATTTGATGGTAAACAATTCATTGCTACATTACCTGTCATTAAAATCGCAGAAGTTTATTGTGAAAAAGCTAATCAAGAATTTGATGATCAAAAACCTTGTGAAATTTTTGCAATGATTCTTGCTGATTCTAAAAAGAATCCAAACTTTAAATTACCTTGTCCTCCACATCAATGTACAGAATTTGCCAATGTAAAAAATTGTGTAAATCCAACTGAACTTTGTGGTGGTCCTGGTCCAAACGGTCCTCAACAAGGCCCATTAGCACAAGTTACAGGTGGTCCTCAACAAAGTCCTCCTCCTCAACAAGGTGGTGGCTTTGGTGGTCCTCAGCAAGGTCCTCCTCCTCAACAAGGTGGTGGCTTTGGCGGTCCTCAGCAAGGTCCTCCTCCTCAACAAGGTGGTGGCTTTGGTGGTCCTCAGCAAGGTCCTCCTCCTCAACAAGGTGGTCCTGGTAACGGATGCTTTGCTCCTCCTCCAAAGGATTTATTCTGTAAGCAAATTGGAAAAGATATTCAAGCTTCAGAATGTGTCCCGGATCAATTTGGCGGTCCACAATGGACTATTGCTTCAACAAATGATATTAAATTCTGTGTTCCTGATATGATATTTGCTCCTCCAGGATTTACAGGAACAGTTCCAACTTCTAGTGAAATTGCACAACAATGTACTTTAGGCTCCTGCCACAATGAATGTGATAGCAAATTTGGAAGACCTTTCCAAACATTTGGATTACAAACATTTGGCGGTCCACAGCAAGGTAGTCCTCAACAAGGTCCTCCTCCTCAACAAGGTGGTCCTCAGCAAGGTGGTGGATTTGGTGGTGGTCCTGGAAATTTCCAAGAACCTCCTTCAGCAGTTTGCCATCAAAAATGTGAAGCTAAAGCTGGACACTTATCATGTAATCCATTTTCTTTAGCATTCAGTAAAAATTGCTGTTCACAAACACAACCAAACTTTGCTGCACAATTCGTTGGTCCACAACAAGGTGGCGGCTTTGGCGGACAAGGCGGCGGCTTTGGCGGACAAGGTGGCGGCTTTGGCGGACAAGGTGGTGGGCAACGTCCTATTCCTCCTGGTGGTAATATTCAAAACTGCTTATGTAACTCAGGTACATTTGATAGTGATGGATTTATTACTCAAGATGCAATAAACACTTGTAAGAATTCATGCCCTGACGGTACTGAATTAGTACTACTATCAAGTGGTCAAAATGGCTGCTTACCAAAATGTAAAGAAGGTCAAACAAGAGAACCAGGAAGTAATTTTTGCAAAGGTGGAAGCAATGAAAATGATTGCCCTCCAGGTCAAACATTAGGACCTGATGGTCAATGTAAACCTTCTGGTGGTCAATGTCCTCCAGGTCAAATACAAGGACCTGATGGTCAATGTAAACCTGGAAGCGGAGACCAAGGTGGATTTGGATGCGATCCAAAAGATCCAAATTGTAAGCCTGGTGCACCACAACAAGGTCCTCCTCAACAAGGCGCTCCTCAACAAGGTCCTCCTCAACAAGGTCCTCCTCAACAAGGTCCTCCTCAACAAGGTCCTCCTCAACAAGGTCCTCCTCAACAAGGTCCTCCTCAACAAGGTCCTCCTCAACAAGGTCCTCCTCCTCAAGGTGGCGACCAAGGTGGTTTCCAACCTCCTCCACAAGGTGGTCAACAACCTCCTCCACAAGGTGGTCAACAACCTCCCCCACAAGGTGGTCAACAACCTCCTCCACAAGGTGGTTTCCAACCTCCTCCTGGCGGTGACGGCGGCGGTTCTCCACCTCCTCCACCACCACCTCCTCCTCCACCTCCTCCTGATGGCGGCGGCGGCGGTTCTCCACCACCACCACCTCCTCCTCCTCCTCCTGGTTAAATAGATAATAAAACATCAAAAGCCCTCTGAATAAACTTAGAGGGCTTTTTTTTATTCTATGGATTATTTAATTACAGTAATATTCCCAAATAAAATACTTATGCGGGCCAGACACTTTATAATCTGGTAATTGTTCTTTATATATTAAATATGTTTCTAGTTTTGAAAGTTTCTTATCTCCAGAATGATTTTCATTCCACTTGCGACATAAATACCAGGAAAGGTTTGGAAGAATATTTGCTCTAGCATTTGGAAACCAACCAAGATTTAACAGAAATGCTCTCCAATGCCTGTTTTTAAAAGTCTTTGTCGGATACTTTGGGGTTTTCCATTTAACTGGCTTACCATCTCTAAATACATCAATTTTTGTTCCATCCTTTAAAGTCCCAACAAAAACAAACCAAAAACTTGTTCTCGTAGGTGGAGCATACATAGCCCATTTCTGATCTATTCTTAATGTATGTCCAATCCATTGTAAAGAATTTGGGATTTGATATTTTGGATACAGTGTCCAATAATTCCAAGCAAGTATATAGACAAACAAAAATCCAACAATCAAATTTAAGCCAAGTGTTTGTTTAACAGAAATTATTTTTTTACATATAACTAACTTACCAATTAGATTCCTACTACTAAAGAAAAATTTGTTTAAAGAATCACTTACCTTATTAAATAAATTTATTTTCAGTATTAAACTATCCCAAATTTGTGACGGTAAAAACAAAATCATAGAAATCGATGATACCCATGGAAAAAAAGCGATTTCCATAGACGATCCCATTCCAATTTGAAATAAAATAAAAGCTAATATCATAAGTGTTCTTATAAAAACTGTAAATATTGGAGAGAAAAGAAGCACAGTTCCTATAAATTCAAACCAATATGCTCCATACGTAAGAACTTTCATAAGCTCTGGTTTACTAAAAATGAATCTCCCAAACGGTGTTATATAGTGATCATGACTTAAGGCATAGTAGACTGCTGTACCATTAGTCCACTCTTCAGTTCTGTGTTTAAAAACAATTGTTATTAAATACATAAGAGCTATCTGAGCAAGTATTGCAATGGTAGCCATTGAAAGCATTTTACTCGGAAGCTTCTCTTTAGATGGATTTAAAATACTATCCACCGAATAGCATGCACCGAGTGGCAAGAACATACTCCAAAAGAGCATTTGCCTGAGTAATTCATCTCCTCCATTTGATAAAATCGGATTTCTAACATGCACTGAGAGCAACAAGAACCAGGATACAATAGTTGAAAGCTTTGTATTCAATCCTATTAATAATAAAAATGCAAATACTATAGCCATCAAAAAAATAAAAGCCTGAACATAAAGACTTCCACTAATCATATTTAATGAAATATAGTTAGTATTGTAGTTGCCCATTTGCAAAATTCTGGTAAAGATTCCACTATCCGAATAAAAAGGTTCTAAATCACGAAATCGTTGAACAACATCAATGATTATTACCAATGCTATGCACATTCGAAATAAAGCTAGTGATCGTAAATCAATTCCAAACAATTGTTGAAATTTTTCTTTTATCCCATTTTTACTTTTCATAATAAGTAACAGTTTACAATTTATTCATGAAAAAGAAATAATCCGTAGGAATGAGTTTACGAACAAAGGTAAAGAATTTTACAAAACAACTAATACAATTTGGAACTTTTTATTTAACAGCTTGCAAAGAAAAGTATTTTTCTTTTATCCATTCAGGCTTTGCAAATAGTTTTTCGTGAATTTCTTCATTCCAGTATTTTGTTTTTCCACTTGGAATATTTTTGATTTTCTTATCTAGGGGCTTATTTGAAGCAATTAAAAAAGACCACATACAACCCGGGTATATAGGAATCATTGAAACAATAGCATCCACATATTTAAATGCTGTTCTAATATTTTCAAGGCTCATTTTAAATTCATTTTCCTGGATTAACAATGATCCACTTTGACAAATATAAATTCCATTTTCCTTTAAAGCTTTACTTGCATTTTTATAAAAATCCTTACTAATCAATCCAGCCGCAAATCCCTCCGGATCTGTAGAGTCGCACAAAATAACATCATAAGATTTTTCTTGAGCATTTTTCATATACTCAATTGCGTCGTTTAATTTAATTTTTAACTTAGGATTATTCAACTCACAGGCAATTTCAGGGAAGTATTTTTTTGATACATTAATTACTTCTTCATCAATTTCAACAAGTTCAATATCTTCAACTGACTTATACTTAAGAACTTCTCTTACTGTTCCCCCATCTCCACCACCAATTACCATGATTTTTTTGGGGCGTGGGTGAATTGAAACGGCTGGATGAACTATTGATTCGTGATAGTAGAATTCATCTTTTTCAGAAACCATTGTTTTTCCATCAAGAAGCATAAGGTTCCCCATAGTAACAGTATCCAGAATTTCAATATTCTGATATTTGGATTTTTTCGAGTAAAGCGAGCCTTTAGTTTTTATTGCTGTAGCAAAAGGCATATCATCTTCAAAGAACCATCCATCTTTCATTAACATTTATTTTCTCCCAACCAAGTTTTTTTCCATCACAATTTTTTGTTTGCTTTTTTCAATTACATTTTTCATCCAGGTCTGCGTAGCATTCTTTTGTCCCTGATAATGCCCTTTTTGTTTATACGATCTCATTACAGGAATATTTCTTTGAAAAACCATCTGGGCTATGGGCTGTCCATTTTTTAACAGCAGTGGTGCTTTACCTTGATTTGTTAACTCTACGACTGCAGCTCCTTCAAATCCTGAATCAAATAATCCAGCAGACTCTACATAAAGCCCTACTCGTGCCCAGCTAGACTTTCCCTGAAGGACTCCATGCAATGCAGAACCAAAATAAAAGTATTCTTGCGTAACAGCTAAAACAAAATCACCTGGTTTTAAAACAAACTCATCAACTATAATTTCTTCAAAAGAACCATCGCTTAACTGAATCGCAAAATGATTTCCTAGGTGAACATCCAAGCTATTGGGCTGAATAGCTTCATCCCTATAATTATCAATTTTCAAAAGTCCTAACTTTAAATATAGTTTTAATTGCCAATCAACAAGATTTCCACTTGAGAAAAATAAAAGATAAATTCCAAAAATGAAAAGTGTTATTAATAATATAGAAAGAATCATATCTAAGTATTATATATTGTTAGGAACGTAGCATGCTACGTTCCTACTTTCACAAAGACCTTCCCAATAGCCTCAATTAACAATTTATGCTCTTCTATCAATATTCTCTTTGATAGACTTTCTACCGTATCACCAGGTATTACAGGTATCTTCCTTTGAGCAATAATAGGACCAGCATCTACTTCAGCAGTAACAAAATGAACAGTACAACCACTTTCTTTTACAGCGCTTTTTAATACCGCTTCATGAACATATTTTCCGTACATTCCTTTTCCACCAAAATCTGGCAAAAGCGCCGGGTGAATATTTATAATTTTATTTGTAAATGCATTAATAAATTCTTCACTTAAAACTTTCATATATCCAGCAAGAACAATTAAATCAACATTATAATTACTAATAGTTTTTATTAAATTTTTATCGTATTCAATACTGCTTACAAAATCCTTTGGGTTAACAAAGATTGCATTAATACCAGCACTTCTTGCTCTTTCAAGAGCAAAGGCATCTTTTTTATTTGAAATTACAGCAGCTATTTCAACATAATTTAACTTACCCGCTTTTATCGCATCAATTATTGCCTGTAAGTTTGTACCTGATCCCGAAGCTAGTACTACTATTTTTCTTTTTAATGACATTGTTTAATTTGTAATTTGTTGAATAATGGTATTTAACAAAGTATCTTTGATCAACAAAGCTTTCTTTTTTGAAAAGACTGCTTTTTTGCTCTTCATAACAAATGATTTCTTCTGTTTTGTCTTTTTCATAAATCCTCCCTTAGATAATTCCTTTTTTTAAAAGATCTTTTAAATCCACAATTCCAACAGGTTTGCGTGATTTATTTAAAACAATTAGGTCTGATATCCTGAAATCTTCCATAATTTTTAGTGCACTTGCCGCAAGGTCATTTTCATTTATAATTTTTGGACTTCTGTTCATTAGACATAATGCTGTTTTTGAAGATACTTCTCCTTCAGCTTTTAAATATGCCCTTCTTATATCTCCATCAGTTATTGATCCAACAAGTTCATCTTCACTATTTAAAACTGTAGTAAACCCAAGCTTCTTATCGTTGATTTCCTCAAGAACTTTATTAAAAGGAGTACTTTCTCTTACAACCGGAATTTCTTTATCACTCCTCATTACATCTTTAACCTTTATCAAGTTCTTACCAAGTGAACCTCCTGGATGAGACTTTGCAAAATCTTCTGTAGTAAATCCTTTTCTTTGCATAAGAGTAACAGCAATTGCATCACCAAGCGCTAATGTAGCTGTAGTACTTGCAGTAGGTGCAAGGTTTAAAGGACAAGCTTCTTTTTCAACTTTTACATATAGTGAAACATCACTACTTTGAGCGAGAGTAGAACTTTCATTCCCTGTTATGGATATAAGCTTTATACCAAGTCTTTTAATTGGGAATAAGATTTTCTTTAATTCATCAGTTTCGCCAGAAAATGAAAGAGCTAACATTACATCACTACTAGTAAGCATTCCAAAATCACCGTGTGCCAGTTCTGCTGGATGAACAAAAAATGCAGGAGAGCCCGTACTTGCAAGAGTGGCAGCAATCTTACTTCCAATATGCCCTGATTTTCCCATTCCAGTTACAACTATTCTTCCCTTACAAGAAAACAGGATATCAATAGCACAATCAAAATCTTTAGACTGTTTTTTCTCAAGATCATTAATAAGATCCTTAATGGCCTTTTGTTCTATTGCAAGGACTTCAATAGCATTTTTAGTATTTTCAGATATTGTAAGTATTTGCGACATATTTATATAATACAACACCCGTAGGTATGGGGTATGCTAACAAATCGAGAATAAACAGCATAAATGTCATTGCGAGCCGAATGAAATGAGGCGTGGCAATCCCGATCGGGACTGCTTCGTCGCTCATGCTCCTCGCAGTGACATGTTAAAGTTATCCTCGAAAAGTTTACACACCCCACCCGTAGGTACGCGATTAATCGCATACCTACGGATATAATTAATTTATGGTAATCCGTTCTAAACAAAGATTAAATATTTTTAAGCCCTACAACATTGTTCTTGTAGAACCTGAAATACCTCCAAATACAGGCAACATAGCTCGACTCTGTTCTGCAACAAACACAAAGTTACACCTTGTGCATCCTTTAGGATTTAAGATTTCAGATAAAGAACTTAAAAGAGCAGGTCTTGATTACTGGCATTTGCTGGATGTACAAGAATATCAAAATTGGGAGGAATTTTATCTAAACCACTCTACAAAACGTCATTGCGAGAAGCCCTCACGCTTCGCTCAGGGTAAACTCCGCGACGAAGCAATCTCCAAAACGTTAGGGGATTGCCATGTCGGTGCTAGCGCCCCTCCTCGCAATGACAGTGAAGTAAAATTTTGGTACATCTCTACCCGCGGTGAAAAAAACATCTGGGATGTAGAATTTAATCCAGGAGATTATTTAATCTTTGGGAGCGAGACAAAAGGACTAAGCGAAAATATTGTAGAAGATAAAAGAAACAAAGATTCCATAATTTCTATTCCAATGAACGGTAAAGCCAGAAGCTTAAACCTTTCTACTGCAGCTGGCATTGTATTATATGAAGCATTAAGGCAAGTGACTGTGGAAAAAAAACTAATTAAGTTAACGTCAATATGAACAATGAGAACAAAAATCGTCATTGCGAGGAGGATAGCGACGAAGCAATCTCCAAAACGTTAGGAGATTGCCGCGTCAGTGCTAATGCACCTCCTCGCAATGACAGTGAAATTCCAATCTACAACACCTTAAAAGATTACTTATCTAAAACTCCTGTTCGAATGCATGTCCCATTTCACAATGGAATTCCTAATAATGGCATTCTCCCAAAAGAACTTTACAACATAGATATTTCCGAAGTAAGCGGATATGACATAGAAGGGGAAGACAATCCTATCTTTCAATCCGAGAAAATTACTGCTGATTTTTTTGGCGTAAAGCATTCTTTTTATTTAACCGGAGGAGCAAGCATTGGATTGTTAGCAAGTTTAATTGCACTGAATAAATATGGTAAGAAGGTAATTCTTGCAAGGAATGTTCATAAATCAGTAATCAATGGGGTGATTTTAAGCGGACTTGAACCTGTTTGGCTTGAGGTAGACTTCCTTGACAATTGGGGGATATTCTCAAAAGTTAATTCTGACAAGCTTGAACAATTGATATTAAATGAACCAGAAGTAGCTGGATGTGTAATCGTATCTCCTACTTATGAAGGTGTCATTTCAGACATTAAATCTATTTCAGAGATTTGTCACAAGAAAAATATTCCTTTGATTGTAGATGAAGCACATGGAGCACATTTGTGGTTTTTAAGAGAACGGAAGCACGAAGTACGAGGCACGAAGCAAGAAAAAACATCTACTGGTAAGCTTAGCGCCGATCTCACCATCCAATCATGGCATAAATCTCTTGGAAGTTTAACTCAAAGTGGTGTTTTACATCTAGCAAATGAAAGATTTTTTTCGTATAACGATATAAAACGTTCTTTAGATTTAGTTAGTTCTACAAGTCCATCTTTTTTACTTTTACTATCTCTAGAATTAACAAGAAAACATTTTTCAGAGACCAACGGTTTATTTCTTAACCAATTATTAACCCTTTCAGAATCTTTAAAATCAGAAATGAAAGAAATTCAAGATATTGAAATTTTTAATAGTGAGGATCCATTTAAACTTTATATAAAATTAAAAAATATTTCCGGAATTGATCTTGGATTTGAATTATACAAGAATCATTCAATTGAGATTGAAAGTGCAAACGACATTGGACTTCTAATGTTAATTGGGCGGGGATTTAACAATGAATTAAAAAATAAAATCATTAATGCAATTAAAGAAATTGCTCCATGTAAGGGCACGCCATGGCATGCCCCAACAAAAGGCAAGCCACACACAAATAAATTTAAATCAAATCCTCGCAATGCATTCTTGAATGGATTTCAAAATAAAACAAATTGCGAATATGAATCAGAAATAGTTGCACCATGTCCACCAGGATATGCTATGAATGTACCAGGAATGCCTACATGATAACCATAACAAATCAAGCTATTGAAACCACCACTTCAAAATATGCAATCAATGCTTTAGAAAAGAAATGTTTTTTTAAGTTAGTATGCGGCGCAAGTTTAACTGACACACAAATGATAGAAAATCTTTCATTTATTTTTACCCTTGCTGGAGCACATGTAATAGATCTGGCACCAAGTGCAGACGTGATCTTTGCAGCGAGAAGAGGAATTGAAAAAGCTCTAAGTTATCTTGAGAAACAGAGGCATGAGGCACGAAACACGAATCATGAAGAGCAAATTTCTTTCCTGCTTCCTGCTTCCTGCTTCCTGCCTCGTCCTCCACTTCTAATGGCAAGCATACAGCTTGACAAAGATCCACACTTTCGAAAAGCACAAGTGAACTATGATTCATGCGATCTTTGTAGTGCCTGTGTACAAATCTGCCCAACAGAAGCTTTTAAAATTGAAGACAATAAGTTTATTTATTCAGTAGAAAAATGTTTTGGCTGTGGTATTTGTCCTTCTTACTGTCATGTCTCTGCACTAAGCATGCTTGATACAAATCCTACGCCAATAGAAACTTTCCAGGAAATGGTTTTACTTGGAGTTGAAGCAGTTGAATTTCACTTTGGAGAGAATTTTCATAGGTTAGAAGAAATCTGGGATCAAATAAATAATCTCAGGAATAAATCCATGTTATTTTCATTCAGTATTGGAAGTGGGCTGCTCTCTGACAAACAAATTAAAAATGCTGCCAATTTATGCTTTAAACTTGCAGGAAAAGGCATTATTTTACAATGTGATGGAACCCCAATGAGTGGTGGAAATAATAAAAATGGGAATAATAAGGATAACCCTAGCTTACAAGTTGCGAAGCTCATAGAAGAAGAAAATTTGCCAGTTTATTTACAAATATCAGGTGGGACAAATGAAAACTCTTTTGCTAAAGCAAAAGAGGCAAAAATAAATATTAACGGTGTAGCAATTGGATCTTATGCCAGAAAATTACTTATGCCCTATTTAAGCGATTTAAATGATAAAGTAAAATTTAAAGACGCAGCTAACATTGCTCGCTCATTAGTTAATTCTGTTGGAAATTGTGAGGTAACATCTTAATATGAAAAAAGACAGTGAAACAAAAACAATCATCTTTCAAGATGAGGATTTCGTTCCAGCTCAGGATCTTCCTTTACTCTTAGATGTTTTGCCAGATAAAATCAGAGAATCTCTTGAAAAGCATAATTTAACCGGTTTAATTGAAATAGTAATGGATTATGGTCGCTTACCAGAAGCAAGATTTTTTGATGGTAAAAGAATTGATCTGGAAAATGAACCCATTACCCTGGGTGATTTAAATTATGCTGTAAACAGAGTTGGTGATTTTACATCTGACAATAGAGCCGGTATTGAAAGAACTTTACACAGAATAAGTTGTGTTAGAAATCGCCGTGGTGAAATTATTGGCTTAACCTGCAGGGTTGGAAGAACCGTAAGCGGAACCATTGACTTAATCAGAGATCTTGTAGAATCAAAAAAATCAATTTTACTGTTAGGCTCGCCCGGGGTTGGAAAGACAACAAAATTAAGAGAAATAGCAAGAGTGCTTGCAGATGAGCTTAATAAAAGAGTAATTGTAATCGATACATCAAACGAAATTGCTGGAGATGGAGATATTCCACATGCAGGAATTGGCAGATCCCGTAGAATGCAGGTAGCCAGTCCAGAACTTCAACACGCCGTAATGACTGAAGCTGTAGAAAATCATACTCCTGAGACTATCATCATCGATGAAATTGGAACAGAGCTTGAATCTGCTGCTGCACGTACTATAGCCGAACGAGGAGTACAACTTATTGGAACAGCGCATGGAAATGCTCTTGAAAATCTTTTAAAAAATCCTGTGCTTTCAGATCTTGTTGGAGGAATACAAAATGTGACCCTTGGTGACGAAGAAGCTAAAAGAAGAGGAACACAAAAAACAATTTTAGAAAGAGCTGCTGAGCCTACATTTCAGATTGCAATTGAAATCCTTGATCACCAAAGATTAGCTATTCATAAAGATGTAGCAATTGCCGTAGACGAACTGCTTAGAGGGAGAGGTTTATTCCCTGAAATTAGAAAGCTTGACAGAGAAACAGGGAAAGTAGAAATTCTTACCAGAAAAGAAACTGTTACAAAGAACGGACAAGTTTCATTCTCTTCTACAAGCACTGCTTTGCCTACAGTAAGCATTTACCCGTATGCAGTAAGCAGGGGACAATTAGAGCGAGTTATCCAGGCACTTGAGCTACCAGTAAGTATTGCTAAAACAATTGATGAAGCCAGTGTTATTTTTGCACTAAAAAACTATGCCAAACAAGGAGCAAAAATTCTAGAACTTGCAAACAAGCACAAAACTCCTTTATATGTAGTAAGAAACAATACTGTAGAAGGGATTCAAAAATCTCTTAAAGAATTGTTTCCTGACATGGTAAGTGATTTTACAGTTGAATTAGATGTTCAACTTAATGCTGATAAGGATAATGCTCTTGAGGAAACTCGTGCTGCTATAGATAAAGTTATGGACTCTGAAAAGGCTATAGATTTAAATCCAAGAAATGCAAAGATAAGAAAACTACAGCATGAACTTATTGATCAATATAAACTTGACAGTTTAAGCATTGGACAAGAACCTGACAGAAGGGTAAGAATATTTCCTCCACCTAAACCCGGTGATAAAAACGATATTTAATATTCTTCAGATTCAGAGTATTCTCCATCATCAGAATAACTAATTGAATCATAGGAATCTTTCTTTTTCTGATCATACATCGAATGTAATATTTCAGCTTCAGAAACCATTAGCTCATGCCTTGTCCCCAAATTATCCGACAGCAAACCATTAAGTTCAGAAGGATCTAGGGTATATTGCTCTTGTCCAAAGTCAACCTTTTGAACAGTCATTACTTGAGGTTGATCTGGCTCATTTGTGCTTTGCTGATTACTTTGGGATTCCTCATTTCTATAAACTACAAGATGAGGGTGTACCAGTAAAAATATCATATTTGATTCCAGATTTCTTACTTTACTATTAATTTCAGATAGCTTGCTCCGAATAGTTCTCAGTCGAGATTGAGGGGAGTAATCCCCTCCAGTTATTGAAGCTCCTGGTCCACCTGACATAAACTTTCTCCTTTTGACAAATAATTTAATCCAATTACATTAAGAACAAATAATGAGTTTGGGAGGATTTGGCTTATTTGTGAGCTTTAGCATATGTCCTAGATCACATAACAAGTTTTTAAATCTTGCTCATCAATCCCTTTATTTTTCTTCATTTCCTCGGCCTTATCAGATAACCCCCTCTTACAAACCCTCAGGCTATATTCCATATCTAAATTATTATTAAATTCTGCAAGGAGCTTTGCTGGTATAGAAACTACAAAACGAACACCTGTTGGATAATTATTTTCTCTTTCAAAAGTCGTTGATTGACTGTTTTCAGAATCTTGCTCCATATTATTAAAGTCAATTACTTCAATTGGACTTAATATACCAGTCCCAATCATAGCTTCAAGCTCATGGATTCTTCGCTCTACATTTGCAAGCTTGATGGATACCTCATCAAGGCGAGATTGTAGTGAATATCCCCCAATGACACTAGATGTTACATTTCCATTTGAATCAAACATATCAACCCTGCCATTCCACGATGAAAAGATATAACACTTACTAAGTTAAGATGAGGTAAAAATTCTTATTTAATCATACGATTAGACTACTTAATGCATGCAAAGTCCACCACATATATTAATTGATTGTCCTGTTATAGCAGAAGCATAGTCGCTAGCTAGATATAAAGCCAGATACCCAACCTCTTTTGGATGAACATATCTTCCAATAGGCACAGCTTCAATGCAAGAAGTTTTCAGTTCATCAAATGGGATTTCATGATACTTTGCATATTTTGCATCATGCAAAATTTCTTCCGCCATTGCTGTTTCTGTCCAGCCTGGACAAATAGCATTAACAGTAATGTTTTCTCTTGCTACTTCCTGAGCTAGTGTTTGAGTAAGTCCAACCATTGCAAACTTTGATGCATTATATGCTCCTGAAAAAGAATATCCAATTTTGCCACAAATAGATGCAATATTTATAACCCTTCCTGATTTGTTTTTTCTCATTTTTCCTATTGCAGCTTTTGAAGAATAAAAAGCACCATTTAAATTTATATCTATTACTTCATTCCACTTATTAACATCAATATCTTCTATAGTGTCATTAATATGGACTCCTGCATTATTAACCAAAATATCAACATGATTAATTTCATCAAATACAGCTTTTACATTTTCAAAGCTTGAAACATCAAGGATTTTAAAAATCGCGTTTTTTATTCTTTTCACGTTCTCTTCTAATTTTGATTTATTTCTTGAAAGAAGAATTACAGAAGCACCACTTTCAGAAAACACTTCAGCAATTGCCTGACCAATTCCCTGACTTGCTCCAGTGATAGCTACTGTTTTACCTGTTAAGTTAATCGTAAACATAACAGTATTTTAGCGCATCTTCATTATTCAAGCCATGGTTCTTTTCCTTCATTTTTCTTCAATTGAAGTTTAACGTCTTCCGGTAACTCATCAAAAGAGATTTCTCTAGTCTCGCTAGAAATCAAACGTCCAGAATATTCTATAGGGAACTTAACTGCCAGCGTAGATATTCTTGCTTTTTGTTGCTCTACTCCAATTCTATTTTCAAGCTCAGTAACTCTATCTAATAAAGCTTGATCCATAACTCTGTTTTTTGGATCTAAGCACTTTTCATCTAACGAAGCTTCAAGAGTTTTGATTTGTTTTAATTCCAAATCATTTTTTCCCAGAAGTTCAGAAAATCTCTCTAGCAATTTAGACTGTGGTGACATTTGTGTTAGAGTATCTCTTATTTCACATCTAACATCATGGAGCAATTTTCGGGCTTCATGATATTTATCATCAATAAATGTTCCAATCTTACAAATATCTCTTTGTAGATCCATCTGATTTGCACTGGTTCTCAATTGAGCTTCTTTTTGAATTAATTCTTCAAGCCTCATATCTGTTTTTAAAAGAGAAGAGATTTCATCACTTTTAATTAGATTTCTAAGTTCTCTATCACTCTCTGAATACCTAATTTTTGCTACATGTAACTTATTAGATTCTTTAACCATAGATGGATCCTGCTGTGCTGTTCTAAGTTCACGCAAAGAACTTACATATTGTTCTCCAAGTCCACCTTGCTCATAGATTTTCTCTCTTGCCTGTAACATCTCAATCTTATACTCTGGAGTACTAGCACTATCTTTTTCAATGACTGTACCTGCAAAATTACACTGACTTTCTTCAGGACATAATACATAATCAATCGCTTCAGATACTGAAGGTAAGCTTTGTGATTGAATTCGAAGACAGGCTTTCAAGTTTCCCTCAATTAATCGTAAAAAATTACTTGCTGAGTCTTTGAAGAATTCTCTGGCAGCTTCTGAGCCTTGAAACTCTTCTCTGAATTCATTCTTTGCCTGCTCTGGCAATCCATTGAACACTTGGCCTGGTATTGTGATTTTCATTGCAAAAGAAGGCATTAATTTTCCTGTTACCAGATCAAATCTACACAATTGTGTTTCAATCAGATTTGAAAGCGCAAGTTTTGCAGAATCATGATCTTCAAACAAGTCCATAAAATCACTGTGTCTTTTAGCTATATTAAATAATTCTTCCTTGCCTTGTTCTGTCAGCTTTTTATTCTCAATGTGTGTTTCTCCTTCCTCTTCACGCTCTACTTTTACCCTTCCACTGTCAAGATGCAAGAGAGTTTCTTCTAAGAACTGTGCAATTTCTTGCCGCATTAAAGATGAGGGTATATATAAAAGCTCAGAAAATCCTATAGATGAAAAAACGGTTGTACTCCCTTTAGTAATTTCATCCTTAAGTCCTTTACAAATAGCACCTGCCAATTCTTCTTCTGTCAGGAACGATCTGCCTAATGCATTTAGTGCGTGATTTTGTTCATGAGCACTAAATTCAGAAGCACTTGCAAATCCTGCTCTTACAAGATGAACTGCAACACCTGTTTTATGAATCTCAAAGATATAAGCTCCTCCCACATTATCTCCAAATTTAGCTCCCTTAATTTGTTCTATAACTTCACGTGGCAATACCTTAGATACTAATTCTTCAGGTAATCCTTTTAAAATATCAAGTGGTAATTTGGGAATAATCCCTTTAAGCACTCCTAAAGGGAGGCTACTCAGCATTGGGACCATAGCAGCAGCTTTTAATTCTAAAGCTTTATCTACTGAAACAATTTCAGGGATTAATTTTAAGACCTTAGCAGGATCTAACTTTAATTCTTTTGCTATTCTTTCAATCCACTTATTACCCGATTCCTGACAGTCCCTTATAATTTCTTCATCAGTGAAACTTAAATTTGGTGAGGATTGAACTCTTGCTACAGATACTTTCTTTAGTGTCCCAGCTTGTTCTGCCCTATCAAGCAAACCATCTAAAACATCTGATACATTATCAACACGAGCTACTTCAATCTGTGCAGGTTTTTGCCCAGAAGCTGATGTGTCTTTAACTATTGGAGTTCCTTCTATTCCTTGAATTCCTACCGGTTTCAAATTAAACTCCTTTTTAATTGTTCAGTTAATATATAATTTCTTAAAAATACAAAGTAAAGTTAAAAAAAATTTTGACCAAGGTTTGGTTAAGAACTATTGCTAAAAGGGCTGCTAAAATAATAAAGCTCTAAAATTATGGCAAAATCAACTTTTCAAAACATTCCGGTCTCTACAGGTGAAGTCATTGACCTTGATATTGGCTCAATGGCATATGACAATGCTGCTGTATCAAAGTATAAAGATTTTATTGTTTTTGTTGATCGTGGAGCTCCCGGTGACAGTGTTAAAGCTGAAATAACCACACTTAGACCCAATTATGCAAGAGCAAAAATTACTGAAATTAAAGAATCAGATTCTGAGTACCGAATAGAAGCTGAGTGCAAACTTTTTAAAGTATGTGGTGGCTGCCAATGGCAACATCTGCCATATAAAAAACAACTTGAACAAAAAGATTTGTTATTAAAAAACTTTTTTTCAAAATTATTACTACCTGATGGAGTCCTAAAAAACATCATAGGAAGTGACACTCCCTGGCATTACAGGAATAAAGTTCAATATCCTGTAAGAACTATAGAAGATACTGGAAGACTAAAAGCCGGATACTTTGAATGGCATAGCAATGATCTGATAAACATCAAATACTGTCCAATCCAAAACAATAAGTTTGACAGTATTGTAGAAACTGTTCGTGAACTAGCACCAAAGTATAGAATCACTGCTTATAACGGTAAGAATAAAACAGGCTGGCTAAGGCATATCTGTGTTCGTATTGGTGAAAACACAAATGAAGCATTACTTACACTTGTAGCAATAAATGAAACACTTTCAAAATCACAGGATTTTGCAAATGAAGTAATGAGCAAACATCCTGAACTTGTTGGAGTATCTCTAAATATAAACACAAACACTACAAATGTAATTTATGGACCTAAAACAAAGATTTTAAAAGGCAGGGGATATTTATTTGAAAAAATCAATGGTTTAAAATTTAAAATCTCAGCTACAAGTTTTTTCCAGGTAAACACTCCACAAACCATTAAACTTCTAAATGAAATGGATAAGCTTATTTCTCTTAAAGGAAACGAAACTATTTTAGATGCCTATTGTGGAGTAGGATTAATGTCGTTATTCTTAGCAGGCAAATCAAAGCAAGTTATCGGAATAGAAGAAGTAAGACAATCCATCGATGATGCTAATTTCAGTGCAAAAGAAAATCGTATAAAAAATACAGTTTTTATCAACGGGAAAGTAGAAAATAAGATCGATGATATTTTAGAGGATTATAAACCTGAGATAGTAATATTAGATCCACCAAGAGCAGGCTGCAACAAAAGAATATTAGAAAATATTTGCAATTCAAATATTAAAAAAATAATTTACACAAGCTGTAATCCAAACACATTGGCAAGAGATCTAGAAATCTTATGTAGGGGTGGGTTTGAAACCAACCCCTACATAATTAAATCAATTCAACCAATAGATATGTTTCCTCATACCTATCATATAGAGTGTGTTGTTCTGTTAGAAAAAGCTTAAGCCGATGCTCTAAAGTGTGAGCCAAGTCCATTTGCCAAAAGTTGATTTCTTTTTTCTTCATCCAAGTAAGAATATGAGCAAGCCAATAAAAGTATTTCTCTCCAACCAAGATCAGAACTTTCCCCCACTGGTTCAGCATCTCTTCCCATAGACCTTCCCAGAGAGGACATGCCTATTGAACTAAAATCGCCTGATGATGGATTAATACTATTCATACAGCTTTAAACCTATCAAGCCATTATTAACAATTTGTTAATTCTGTTAAAGATTCAATCAGGAAGAGGATATTTTACATTGTATGTCCACAGGTAGGACACAGTTTTATATTTGATTGTTTAACATCATTTGACCAGTAATTGTCAAATACTAAAAAATGACAGCTTCCACAACGCACTAAATTTTTAATTGTCTTTCTAATCTCACTGGGGGTTTGCAGCCTTGAATTTTTAATTAATATTGGTTCAAAAGAACTTGATTTATTTTTTTTTGGTTTAAAAGTTTCAATTACATTGTTTAAAAAGGGGAACATGTTTATCTCCTTATTGTATGGATTAGTTATAGACTTAACGATTGTTTTTTTGTGCCCCGGTATTACCTTTAGCTTGGGTTATAAATATGTACAAATAACTTTTTAGTTTTTAATGGTTGAGGAGGACTTCTCGAGAATAAGACTGTTTTGTCATTGCGAGGAACCCAAGGGGCAACGCGGCAATCTCATTTAGATATAACAATTTTGAGCAGGACAATAAATTGATAGCTGTCAGCAGAGATTGCTTCGTCGGGCTTTGCCCTTCTCGCAATGACATAGAATATTTATCCTTGATTTATTAGCACACCCCTTATAAATATGGGAAAATATTAGCTAACAGGAGTTAAATAAATGAAAAATTCTCAAGCTTATATTGTAGATGCAATTCGTACACCAATTGGTCGTGGAAAAGATGGATGTGCTTTCTCCGAAATGCACCCGGTTGATCTTGGTGGAATCCCTGTAAAAGAACTCTTAAAAAGAAACAATTTAAAACCAACAGACATAGAAGATCTCATTTATGGTTGTGCAAGCCCTGTTGCAGAGCAAGGTTTAAACATTGCAAGGATTATTGCAATTAATGCTCTCGATGTTACTGTTCCAGGAGTACAACTAAATAGAATGTGCGGATCAGGACAACAAGCAGTGCATTTTGGTATTCAGGCCATAATGTCAGGAGCCCACGATTTGATTATTGCAGGTGGCGTAGAGTGTATGGGCAAAGTACCCATTGGAGCAGATGGATTACCACTTCCAGGTAAAACAAATATGACTCTCCCAGAAAGTTTTTTAAAAAATCATAAAGCAAATCCTATGGGAATCTCTGGTGAGCTTATGGCAGAAAAATGGAAATTAACCAGAAGGGATTTAGACGAATTCTCTTATAACAGTCATATGAAAGCAGCAAAAGCTACTGCAGAAGGACATTTCAAAAGAGAAATTATTCCAGTACAAACTTCAAAAGGACTTGTAGAAAAAGATGAAGGAATCAGAGCAGATGCCTCTTTAGAAAAAATGGGGGCTTTACAATCAGCATTTAAAGCAGGTGGTGTAATTACTGCTGCAAATGCAAGCCAGGTTAGTGATGGAGCTTCTGCTCTGCTTCTTGCCAGTGAAAGTGCACTGAAAAAATATAATTTAAAACCAAGAGCAAGACTTGTAGATGTTTCAGTTGTTGGAACAGAAGTAGAGTTACAATTGACTGGTCCAATTTATGCAATTCCAAAAGCATTGAAAAGAGCAGGTCTTGAAATGAAAGATATTGATTTGTTTGAAATCAATGAGGCTTTTGCTTCTGTAGTAATTGCAGCTCAAAAAGAATTAAACCTTGATCCAAATAAAATAAATGTAAATGGTGGTGCAATTGCATTAGGGCACCCTCTTGGCGCAAGTGGTGCAAGACTTTTAACCACTCTTCTATATGAATTGGAAAGAAGAAACCTAAAACGTGGCGTATCCAGTCTATGTATTGGTTTTGGACAGGGAATTGCTGCTATTTTAGAACGTGTTTAAACCTTTAAACCAAAGCCATCTCAGAAAGTTTAGCCACATTCTGTTTAACAGCTTCAGCACTCTTATGCAATGCTTCCAATTCTTCTGGAGCTAGTTTAAGTTCTATAACTTGTTCTATTCCTTTAATCCCAAGCTTTACAGGAACACCAACATAGACATCTTTTAATCCATATTCTCCACTTAGATGTGCCGCAACAGGAAAGACTCTTTTTCTATCTTGAACGATAGCTTCCACCATAGTAGCAGCTGAGCTTGCAGGTGCATAAAATGCACTACCTGTTTTTAAATAATTCACTATTTCAATTCCACCATTTTTTGTTCTTTCATTTATTTCATGAATCTTTTGTGGTGGTAACAGTTCAGTAATTGGAATTCCGGAAACAGTTGAAAATCGTGGCATTGGAACCATCTGATCTCCATGTCCACCAAGAACCATTGCCTGAACATCTTCACAAGAAATATTTAAAGCTTCAGCTATAAAGAATCTCATTCTTGCTGAATCTAAGACTCCTGCCATTCCAAAGACTCTCTCAGGAGGAAACTTACTTTTTACATATGCAAGATGAGTCATCACATCAAGAGGGTTGGAAACAACTATGATAATTGAATTAGGAGAGTATTTTACTATTTCATTTGTTACTCCACCAACTATCTGTGCATTTGTTTTTAAAAGATCATCTCTGCTCATTCCAGGCTTCCTGGCTATTCCTGCAGTAATAACTACAATATCTGAGTCTTTTGTCTGAGCATAGTCATTTGTCCCGGTTATTTTTCTATCATGTAACTCAACTGGTCTTGATTCCATAAGATCAAGGGCTTTTCCCTGAGGGATTCCTTCTAAAATATCAATTAAAACAACATCAGAAACATTTTTTTCAATCAATCTTTGAGCACATGTTGCTCCAACATTTCCTGCACCAACAACTGTTACTTTTGGATTTTTAAGCATCATTATTTACTCCTTTAAGATTTTGAGATTCTTCACTTCACTCAGAATGACAAATGTGTGAATAATCACACATTTGTCATTTTACCAAGGATTGCTTTTTTCTTGGCACCTGTACAAAACGGAACATTGTTTCTAATTTTTTTCTTACATGTATAACCAAGCAAGGCAAACAGTATTGCTTCTTTATATTCATATGGTAATCCGTATTTATCTGAATTACTAAATCTTACAGAAGGAATTAATTTTATTAAATGATTCATCAGAGTTTTATTTTTGACTCCACCTCCTGAAGAAATAATTTCATTTACTTTATATTTTGGAAAGATAAAATCATTGAATGCTTGTTGAATGACTTTTGCCGTAAAAAAGGTAACAGTTGCAATTTTATCTTCTTTCCTTTTTATTCCTGAGAAATACTTTCTTATAAAAGAAAAGTTGAAGTACTCTTTCCCCGTGGTCTTTGGTGGTTTTCGTTTAAAGAATGAATCCTTTAATGCTATTTCAATAATCTTATAATTAATATTTCCTTTTCTTGCAAAAGCTCCACTAAGATCAAGCTCTTTCTTAAATAAATCTCTTGCTATCAAATCAATAAGAGCATTACCAGGACCAATATCAAATGCAATTGGTGTAATATTTTTTCCAACTACTGTTACATTTGCAATTCCACCAATATTTAAAATTGCTTTTGGATTTTTACTCCTACCAAAGCAAACACTATCCATAAATGATATAAGAGGTGCTCCCTGCCCACCAACAGCAATGTCAGCTTCGCGAAAGTTTGATATAACATCTATCCCTGTACGTGCAGAAATAACCGAGCTTTCACCGATCTGAAGAGTAGATCTAACTTTATAAGATCCAATATGTTCTATATCTGGATGATGAAATACTGTCTGCCCATGAGATGCAATAAGCAAAATGTCTTTTTTTCTTAATTTATTTTTTTTAATTATTTTTAATGCAGCATCTGCAAACACTTCACCAAGTAAGAAATTTAACTGCGACAACTCTTTTAGCAATGAAGTAGAATGAATATTTCCACTAATGACATCCCTAATTTTTTCTTTTACACGATTTGGATATTCATAGATTATTCCATCAATAAATTTAAACTTATTGTCTGAAGAAAATTTAACTAGAGATGCATCTACTCCATCAAATGATGTCCCAGAGTTTAATCCTATAACTAAATTTTTAGTCACTCTTTACCTCAAGCTACAATCAAAAACTTTGATTTTTAGTAATTCCCTCTGTAATTGGTGAATCTAGATTATTTTTAGCATATTCCCTGTCTACAGTTTCAATAATATAATGGGGGTTTTCTACAAGTGCTTTAGAATATTTAGTACTCGGGTTTTTCCTTGCAAACTCCTTATCAATATCTCTAATCAAATATGTTGTATTCAATGCTAATCCTTCAGCAAAACCACTATCAGGATTATCATGTGCAAATGATTTATCTTCATCAGTAACAATATAATTTGGATTCTGAGCTATTTTCTCAGCAAACAATGTAGAAGGATTGTTTCTGGCAAATTCCCTGTCTTCATCTGAAACTTTACATCTTGGGTTTTGAGCAAGTCCTAGAGCATATTTACTATTAGGATTTTTCCTCGCAAAATCTTTATATTTGTCTAACAAAGCATTTGAAGGCAAAGTAAAATTAGTTAATAATACTAAACTTAAAATAAATGATTTAAATAATCTATTTTTATTACACATTATTAAAATCTCCTTTTAATTATTTAGGGATATAAGCACATTGTAACAATTTCAAGCTTAGTCCATAAGCAAATTTGCTTGTAGTATTTCTTCTGGCTACTTTTTTATCTTCCAGCTCTATATAATAACGTGTGTTTTGAATCAATCCTTCCGCAAATCTTGTATCAGGATTGTTTCTTGCTATTTCTTTATCTATCTCTTCTATTTTATAACTTGGATTTATTGTTATCGAATAAGCAAATTCACTATTCAAATTTTCCCTTGCAGATTTTCTGTCTTTTAAAGTAATTTTATATGATTGAGTTTTAGCCAGTTTAGCAACAGAACTTTTTACATTTGCTCTAGCAAACTCTTTCTGGGGTTCTTTAATCTTAAAATTTGTATTTTGAACAAGAGATTTTGCAAGCTGTGTATTTGGGTACTTTATAACAAAATCTCTATCTTCATTGTCCACATAATATGAGATATTTCTCCCGATAGCCTCAGCAAATTTTGAATTTGGATGTGCCTTTGCAATTTCCTTATCTTTAGGCTCAACTTTATAGTTTTCATTCAAACACAAACCAAATGTAAATTTACTATCAACATTAGTTCTTACAATATCTCTATCATCCTGCTCAATCTTATATCCCTTATTCAAGGACAATCCACTAGCAAAGCTAGTATTTATGTTACTTCTGGCTATTATTTTGTCATCAAACTCTACCTGATAAGTAGATAGCTGTGTCAATATTGATGAAGTTAGTTCATTTATATTCTCTCTTGCAAACAATTTATCTTCAAGCTCTACTCTAAATCCAAAGTTTCTAACTAACCCTTCTGCAAATTTGCTTTTTGGGAAATTGTAAAGAATAAGCTTGTCATCATAATTAATCTTATATTTTTTATTTTTTGCAATTTCTTTAGCAAAATCACTACCCGGGTTATTTCGAGCATATTCTTTATCAAATTCACTTACCTGATAATTAGGATTATGAATCAATCCCAGACTAAGTTTTGAATGAGGATTATTTCTTAAGAACTTTCTATCTGTTTCAGTAATTTCATAGCTTGATTTTTGAGATATCTGCTCTGCAAAGCTGCTATCAGGATGTTTAAAAGCATAGTTTTTATCCCCATCATCCACTTTATAAGCAGGATTTTGTAAAAGCCCTAGAGCAAAATTTGAATCTAACTGTTTTCTTGCAACTTCTTTATCAATTTGTTCAATCTTATAAATAGAATTCTTGGCAAGATTCAAAGCATACAAAGTGCGTGGATTATTCCGTGCAGCTTCTCTGTCTTCAGGGTCAATTGTACAGTAGAAATTTAGAGGGTGTTTTTTAGCATACACTCCTATACACTGAACTCCAATGCTTACAAGAATCAAAAAGATTAGAGATTTATTTAAGATTTTATTCAATTAAATTCCTTTTATTAACAAATTAAAATTCTATCAAAGAATTACAACATATATTACTAAAGTGTGTCATTCTACAGCTTGACTGGAGAATCTAGGCTTACAAACCTACTCACATGGATTCCCATTTTTCCGCCTAGGCCCACCAAAGGTGGGCAAACGGACCCGTCCTTAGGCGGGCATGGGAAGACACCTACAACGAATATTATTTAAACAATACTAAAGCTTTAAAAAATTAGATAACAATTTATGACCATGCTCTGTCAGAATTGACTCTGGGTGAAATTGAACACCAATCAAATTCTTAAAATCTTTGTGTTCAACAGCCATAATTAAATTATCTTTTGTTTTGGCAGTAATCTTCAGAGGCTTATCTTTTATACTCTCAATGTCAATTATTAAAGAATGATATCTAGTTGCAGTAAAAGGACTTGGTATATCAGTAAAAAGAGAGTTACCTTCATGATAAATCTCGGACGTTTTACCATGCATTAGTATCGGGGCATTAATAACCTTCCCACCAAAAACCTCTCCAATAGACTGATGTCCTAAACATACTCCCAGGATTGGGATCTTTCCTGCAAATTCTTTAATTAAATTTTTGCTTATCCCTGCATCATCTGGTCTACCTGGACCAGGAGAAATCACTATATGTGTAGGCTTTATTTCCTTTATCTTTGCAAGAGTAATCTCATCATTCCTGTATACAATAACATCTTGATTTAGCTCCCCAAGATATTGGACAAGATTATAAGTAAAACTATCGTAATTATCTATAACTAATACACTCATGAATATATTTTACATCATGATTTTGTCATTGCGAGGAAGGACAAAGTCCTGACGAAGCAATCTCATAAAGACACCAACTTTACTTAAATAGTGACCTTATTAAAAGTTATATTAGTTATAAGATTGCCACGTCGGCTCTAGTAGAGCCTCCTCGCAATGACACGATTAGTTATATCTCTATCACCTTCACAGGAAAAGCAATTTTATGGTTTCCAAAGAGTTTATCAACTGCATCATTTATCAACTTTACTTCCTCTTCTGAAGGATCATTATTTTTTATTTCAACACCTATAAATGAATCTTTTATTTCAAGATTTAGATTTTCTACTTTCTCTTTATTTTGCGGAGAAGTAAGCCAGCTTGGTTTTACTTTTGTACAGAGAAATTTCATAATGGCAGCTTAACTGTTTGCAAATGTCTTTTTAATTCTTTAATACTAGTCACAGCTGTTCCATACTTTGTTACTACAATACTTGCTGCAAGATTTCCTAGTATACAGGCAATCTCTAGAGATAAATTAACAGATATTGCAGAAGATATTACTCCTGCCACAGTATCACCAGCCCCAGTTACATCAAAGACTTCACTTACATTAAATGCAGGCAACACAAAGGGATTACCTGGTTTTTTGGCACTAAACAAAGCCATACCTTCTGAGCCTCTTGTAATTAAAACATTTTGAGCACCTGAAATTTTTAACAGCTTTTTCCCCGCCTTTAAAAGTGAATCTTTATTAGTAATCGAGAACCCTACAGCAGCTTCTGTATCAGGCTGATTTGGTGTAATTAAAAACGAGTCCTTAAATCTCTGAAAATTACTTGCTGCATCTACAATGACTGAAATCTTATTTTTATTTGCTATGTCAATTAAAGTTTTAATAATTTTATTGGAACAAACCCCTAAATCATAATCTGAAATTAAAACGGCTTTCACTTTGTTGACATAAGCTTTAAAAACATCTGTTAATTCTCTTTCAATATTTGAGCCTATGTTTTTTCTACTTAAACGATCCAATCTAAGTAATTGCTGCTTGAATATGATAGAACTCGTGGGATGTTTATGTGCTGTAGAAAGAAGCCTGGTTTTAACAGTAGTAGGTCTGTTTTTATCAAAAGAAAGAATGGGATTAATATCATTTTTCAGACATTCATTTTCAAGTGCTTTTGCATACAAATCTTCTCCTACCACCCCAAGAAGGTGACATTTGCCCCCGACAGAACTTATGTTATGAGCAGCATTTGAAGCACCACCTAAAGCATAATCACTTGAAATATGTTCAAGAATAATTACTGGTGCTTCCCTTGATATTCTCTCTGGAGAACCAACAATAAATTCATCCAGAATAATATCCCCAATAACCAGAACTGAACCGGATGATAATTTGTCTAATACTGAAGCTAATTTGGTTTTATTTACTTTGAGCATATTGTTTCAAATTTTCTATTAATTTTTCTTTCAAATTTTTCGTTATTGCTTTTGGATCTTTAGAATTCATTATTGCTCTTACTACAGCAATTCTTTCAGCCCCCACAGAAATAACCTTATTAATATTACCCTCATCAATACCACCAATTGCAAACCATGGAATATTTTTTAAATTATCTTTAGCCCATGATACATATTCCAAACCTGCAGCTTTATAATCAGGCTTTGTCGGAGTAGGAAATACAGGACCTACACCAAAATAATCAGGTAGATGCGTTGCATGCAACGCATCTACACCCTGTTCTGGAGAATGTGTAGACAGACCAATTATAAATCCTTCCGGGGTAATCTTTCTGGCTTCACTTACAGGAAAATCATCCTGCCCCAAATGCACACCATCTGCATCACAAGCCAGAGCCAGATCTACACGATCATTAATAATAAACAACGCTTCGCTTCCAGAGACTATTCGTTTAATCTCTTTTGCAAGCTTTAAAATCTTTGTTTCATTTTCATTTTTTTCCCTAAGCTGGATAATATCTACTCCACCTTCAAGGGATTTTTCAATAATTGATAAAAAATCTTTGCCAGAAGTAAGATTATCTCTACTAGCAACTAAGTATAATTTGGCATTTTGTAATCGCAACAATTTTTCATTTTTCAGCAATTCTTTTTCAATCGTATAAATTTCATATCTATTTTCTTCCAATATTTTTGTATTCAAATCTATAAGCTGTCCATATTCTGACAAAACCCTAAGTGCTTCTTCCACTCTTTTACAATTTGCCCGGATAATGTCTCTTACAGATTTTCTCTTTGAGTTATTTTCAATATCTCTACCTACATCAGAAACAGATTCTCTACTCATAACTAAATTTGGATAAGTTAATAATAAACTATTTATAGAGTGTCTTATTTGTTTTAACTTCTCTGAAATCTTTAAATCATCTTTTGAATATCGGCTCCAGTCTTCAAGCACTCTTAAAGCCTCAGAAGCACGATTTATGTTTGCATCTATGATTCTATGAATATCATTTCTTTGCATAGTGCTATAAATTTAACACATATTCAACATCAATTAAACTTCTCTTAATTGACATATGTTAACTTATAAATTAATAGACACAAGTCTTCAAGAATCTAAACGAAAAATAAAATAACAAATTTAAAAAAAATCATTTCATTAGCCTTATCTTAAATATTGTTTGCTAGTTTGAAAGTATAAATATTCTATTATTTTGAAATCAAGGAGACGTTATACTTTTTTATATAAACATACCAGGAGTATCTTCTCCTATAAATATTCTACTTTCTTTAATTCGGGGAACATCTCCACCAACTACCCCAACACCTGGACCTGCCGCAGGTAATACCGATACATTTGTTAGAACAGAGTCAGCTCCCGATGATGAAACACCTGCTCCAAGCATTCCTGATCTAATTAGATCTCTACAAGATCCGACTAGTAGTCCTGTAGCTAGAGAATTTGCAGCAAGAACACTAGGTACAACAGGTCAAAATTCAGAAACAGCAGGAAGAGCATTAATTGCAGCGTTGAGAGATCCTGTTGCTAGTGTTAGAAGCGCTGCTGCAAGTGCACTAAGCAACATAAGTGCAGATCTAGGAGCAGTAAGAAGAGACGCATGTACAGCACTGATTGGATCTTTAAATGATTGTAGTGCCAATGTTAGAAGCTCTGCTGCATTTGCACTCGGTATGATAGGAACCGATTTGCCAACAGAAAACAGAGGGGAAGCATTTAGAGCACTGATTCCACTTCTTCGTGATCCTAATGCCCGAGTCAGAAGTGATGCAGCATTTGCTCTTGGTAGCATAGGACGAGAGTTGCCATTAGCAGACAGAATAACAGCATTTAGAGAGTTAACACACCTACTTCGTCGTAACCCTGATACTGATACTAGAGGAAATGCAGCATTTGCACTTAGCATGATCAGAGAAGATGTTCCAGAAGCAGATAGAAGGAATGCATTTATAGTATTAATTCCTCTTCTTGGCGATGGTGATGCTGAGGTTAAACGCTATGCTACAAATGCACTGGGATATATGGGTGTACAACCTGAAAATGCAGTCGCTACTTTGGCAGGAATTATAAATGATAATCAAGTACCCCAAAGTGTAAGAACTGCTGCATTAAGTGCATTAAGAAGTATCCCAACCAACAATCAAATGCCTGAAGGTTTAAGAACTGCTGCAACAACTGCATTAAGATCTATTGAAGAACATATTCGCAGTAGAAACACTTTAATTGAAGCTCTAAGTAGCACCAGCCCTCAAGACAGAATAAGTGCAATAGAAACGCTCAGCAGTGAAACAGGATCACAAGAAGTATTTAATGCACTAACCCATCTTCTCCGTGATGGTAATGCTGATGTTAGAAGAGCTGCATCAAGCGCACTTGGTAGAGTAGGACAAGACTTATCAGAAACAGATAGAACAGAAGCAGTAAACGGATTAGTCAGATCTTTCCTTCATGATGAAAGTGCTGATGTTAGAACAGCTACAGCAAACGCACTTGGTAGCATAGGGCACAGAACACCAGAAGTTATTCGTGGGTTAATGACATCCTTAGGCAATAGCAATGTTAATGTCAGAGAATCTGCAGCATTTGCATTAGGCAATATTGGAGGAACTTCACGAAACGCCTCTATAGCATTAACACTCCTTTTGACTGGTGAAAATGATCCATTTGTCATGGGCTCTGCAGCATATGCACTAGGCAGAGTACTTCCAAATTCACCAGAAGGATTAAGAGGAACAGCCGTTTCAGCATTAACCTCACTCTTTAGCAATGATAATACTTACGTTAGAAATAGTGCAATAGGTGCACTAGGCAACATATGGCAAAATTCACTGGAAGCAGGAAGGAGAGAAATTGTAAATGAGTTAACTCCTCTTCTTAGTCACAGCAATGCAAATATCAGAAACTCTGCAGCACTTACACTAGGCAACATTGGGGAAAATTTACCTTACACTGCCAGAAGAAACATAGCAAATGTATTGATTCCTCTTCTAGCTAATAGTGACGCTAACACTAGAAGTTCAGCAGCAAGATCACTCGGTAATATAGGACTTGATGTCCCAGGGGCACGAACAGCATTAGAAGGTCTTCTTAATGATCCTGATGCTGATGTTAGACTTTCTGTAGAAAATGCACTACAGCAAATGAGACAAGATCACCAGAATTCAATAATGGATGCTTAGCAACTAATGTGCAAAGAAATTGACACGAAGTGTCATCCTGAGCCAAAGGCGAAGGACCTCCTAACGTTAGCAGATTCTTCGCTAACGCTTAGAATGACATTTATTAGTGAGCAAAGAAATCCACATACCCAAGCAAATCTAACTTAGCCTGAGTAAGTAAAAATTTATTTGCTTCTTCTACTAATTCCAGTCTCTTTTCTCTCTTTAAAACCTCAAGCAGTTTATGATAAGCCGGAATCAAATATAAAACATCACTTGCTGCATATTTGATTTGATCTTTAGTCAGCTCAGGTGCTCCCCAGTCAGTTGTTTGATTTGATTTGTCAATATCAATATTTAATAATTCTTTTAATAACTCTTTTAAACCATGTTTATCAGTGTAGGTTCTGGCTAATTTACTGGCCGATTTTGTGCAAAACACATTAACCAAATCTATGTCTAGCCAATGATAAAGAAATGCTAAATCAGTTCTTCCAAAGTGGAATATTTTCCTTACGTTTGAATTTTCAAAAAGCTTTTTTAGATTTGGAGATTTTGCTCCTGCATCAATTTTTACAAGAGCGACCTTTTCATCTTTATCACATAGCTGAACCAGACAAAGTCTGTCTCTAACAGGATTTAATCCCATCATTTCACAGTCCACGGACAGTAAATCACAGGAAGAATAGTGACTTAAAAGCTCATCAGAAAGATCATTTTTGAGTAGTTGAATATTTTCTAGATTGATTTTCAAAATTATCTCTTCGAGAACTGGAAGCGTTTTCTTGCTTTTTTACGTCCGTATTTCTTACGCTCTTTACTTCTTGGATCCCTGGTTAATAAGCCTTCTGGTTTAAGTAATAGTTTATTTGAAACATTAAGTGCTACCAATGCTCTTGCAACTCCAAGTCTAATAGCATCTGCTTGTCCTGCAAGACCTCCACCATGTACATGAGCAACAACGTCATATTTTCCTTCGAGCTTTGCTACTTCTAATGGCTTCTTGATCAAATTCAAGTAATTAATTACATTCCCTAAATGTAACCATGGTTCTTTTCCATTCACTAAAAAACGACCTGTCCCTGGTCTTAAAAATACTCTTGCAATAGCTGTCTTTCTTCTACCGGTTCCTATATGTTGTGTTTTTTTTACTGTTCTTGCCAAAGTTTTTTCCTTTTACTTTCCTGTTTTACTTTTTCTAATTTCCCACTTTAAAGGCTTTTGTACTGCATGAGGATGACTTGCTCCTTGATAAACGTTTAGCTTTGTATACTGCTTTTCACCAAGCGTATTGTGTGGAAGCATCCCTTTTACTGCATTTTCAATAATCTTTACCGGTCTTTTTTGCCTGACTTGTTGAACTGTTTCCGTTTTAAATCCGCCTGGAATCCCACTATGTCTGTGATAAACTTTTTGAAGTTCTTTTTTACCTGTAAACTTAACTTTTTCTGCATTAATAACAATTACAAAATCTCCAGTATCAACATTTGGAGTAAATTCTGGCTTCATTTTCCCTCTTAATAATGAGGCTATTTGTGTAGCTAACCTACCAAGTATTTGGCCTTCTGCATCAACCAGCCACCACTTTCTATTTACTTCACCTTTTTTTGCTAAAAATGTTTTCATCTTTCCTCGACAGGTTTTTTATTATAGCTTACTTCCTCTGTCATTGCGAGGGAAGAGACGTTGCATGCAACGTCTCCACGGCAATCTCGATAAATTTTCATGTAAATCACTCGGGATTACTTCGGGCTAAAGCCATCACAGCTACATGTCTCTACAATTATCTTGCTCTTGACCTTGAATATGAAAATGCTGGTTTCTTTGTACTTTTTTGCAATTGGCTTGTAGTAATAGATTCATCTTGCAAAGGTAAAGTATATGCTAATAAATCAAAAGCACCCGTTAAAGTTCCAGTGTCTTCCTGTTTTTTTGCCTTTGCTTTTGAAAGCCTGCTATCAAATGTTTGCTTTGAACCACTTTTTCCAACAGAGATATTATCTATTGAAATCACACGTCCATATTTCTCTAACTTCTTGAATAGCTCAAGGATATCTGTAAAATTTCCTGTAACTCTTACTTCAATAGGATAGCGATATAAATCAACTGGTAAATCCTGCCCTTTTAGTTTATCTAAAACTTCTCTTAATTTCGTTGTCCTACTTAACCCCTGAGAAGTGCTTCCTAACTGCTCTTCTAGGACTATATTTACCGGCTCAGGATCAGAAGGAGTAAAGCTTTCAAGGCTTATAGAACTTTCATCACATATTTTTTTTAAATCCTGGACTAAAAAATCAATTTCATAGGTTTTTGCCAGGTATAATTTTTGATCATCTATTTTTTCTGAAAGTTTCTGATTTTCATCTTTTATTTTTTCCAACCTCTTAGTCTGAGATTCAATTTCAGTTAATTTGTTCTTATTTTGCGAGACTTTCCCCGATGAATCAATATACTGATTCCAGGTTGGAAGAGTAACATAAAAAAATGGCAGTGAAGAAAGAATTAAAATTAAAAATCCAACTATATTTTTTTCTCTCTTTGAAAGTTTATTAATTTTAGTTATTAAATCAATTGCCATGTTGAAATATAGACGTTTATATAATGATTTTGTTTTTTTAGATTTTTTGAGACTTAATTAACCAGTGTAATGCAATTGCAGGCACCAAAACAACAAAGACTAAATATAGCCTAAGGTCTAAAAAGAACCCAAAAACAAGTCTTCCCAGGTCTTCATAAGGAATATGAAATTTGGCATAAACAAAGCCAGTCCACTTATCCCATAATGCTACTGTCATTACAAACATAAGTATTGCAAAAACAATACCTACAATAAAAGTCTTAAAAAGAAAATCTCTTATTAAAATTAGTTTTTGTATTTCCATAAATATAGGTACAATGCTAGCATAATTTGCTGAAACATCATGACTACAAAACAAGAATTTAAATTTGCATCAGCCACTTGTGGTTTAAAAAAAACCAAGAAACCTGATCTGGCAATTATTTACTCAGACATCCCCTGCATTTACAGTGGAGTTTTCACAACAAATCAAATTCATGCAGCTTGCGTAGATGTAAATAAAGATTTATTAAAAAAGAAGAAAAGAATAAGAGCAATTGTTGTTAATTCAGGGAATGCAAATGCCTGTACAGGAAAAAAAGGATTCCAAGCAGCAAAAGAGACCCAGCACATTGCAGCAAAGTTATTAAAGATTAAACCTGATGAGGTTTTAGTAGCAAGTACTGGTGCAATTGGAATTCACCTAGATATGGATAAAATGAACAATGGCTTGATACAAGCTTGCTCAAACCTAAGCTCAAAGAATCTAAATGCAGCAGCAAAAGCAATATTAACCACAGATCAATTTGTGAAAATTGTAAAAAGAAAAACAAAAAAATTTAAATTAGTTGGTTTTACAAAAGGAGCAGGGATGATTCATCCAAATATGGCAACCATGCTCTGTTATTTAATGACAGATTTAAATATTTCACAAGAGCTCCTTCAAAAAGCCCTACAAACAGCAAACAATGAAAGCTTTAATAATATTTCTGTAGACGGTGACATGAGCACAAATGACATGGTCATCCTAATATCAAACCGACAAAGTAAAAAAGAAATTAAAAGTATTAATGATCCCGCTTTTATAAACTTTCAAAAGGTTTTAACGGAATCGTGTATTAAATTAGCAAAAGAAATTGTAATTGACGGTGAAGGAGCAAACAGACTTATTAACGTTTCTGTACATGGAGCAAAACTAATCAGCGATGCAAAAGAAATCGCAAGATCTATTTCCAGTTCTACACTTTTTAAGTGCGCTATCTATGGAGCAGACCCAAACTGGGGAAGAGCTGCAAGCAGAATAGGATGTACAAACGTAAAAGTTGATCCAAAGAAAATTGATGTTTTTTTAAATACGACCCCAGTCTATAAAAAAGGTGTACCTGTAACGTTTAATAAGCCAAAACTAAACAAGCAAATAAAAAAGAGTAGAGAGGTGAAAGTAACTGTTAACTTAAACCTTGGGAATAAGTCTGCCAGTGCTTACGGATGTGATTTAAGTTACGAGTATGTAAAGTTTAATTCCGCTTATTTCACATAGCGTATTGCGTCGTGAGTATAGAGTATTGCGTTACAAGGCGCTCAATACTCCATATTCTATACGCTAAAATATTATTTATGGAAAGCCAATTGAATCTGTTCAGCAAGACAGAAATAAAATCAGAGAATGAAATTAAGGAAACAAAAACAATTACTCAAACTTCAACTCCTAAAACCATAACAGTATTAGAAATCAAATACAAATCTCTTAAAGAGGCAAAAACAGAAGCACTTAAATGCACCAAATGTGCACTCTGCAAAGGCAGAACAAATGTAGTTTTCAGTGATGGCATAGAAAACGCAAAGTTAATGATCATTGGAGAAGGCCCCGGAGAAAATGAAGATTTACAGGGACTACCTTTTGTTGGAAAAGCAGGGAAATATTTAGATAAAATCTTTGCAAGTGTAAACCTAAACAGAAAAGAGCATTTATACATTTGTAATATTGTTAAATGTCGACCACCAGATAATCGTGCACCTGAAGAGAGTGAAGCTAAAGCATGTTCAGAATATTTAGAAGCTCAGATAAAATACATTGATCCAAAAATAGTTATCCTTGCTGGTGCTGTAGCAGTAAAAGGTATTCTAAAAATGAAAGATGCAAAGATTACAAAAATGAGGGGACAATGGATCGACTCAAAAGACCCATTATTAGCCGGAAGAAAAATCATGCCAATACTACACCCTTCCTACCTCCTACGCCATGAATGGAATAAAGCTCCTGATTCTCCAAAAGCAATGATGTGGAAAGATATTCAGGAAATCAGAAGAGTCTTTGACGAACTAAAGTAAGGATTTGTCCCATTTATTGGGCAAATCCGATCCGACAAAATTAATTGGCATAGAAAAGCGCAAACTTGTTTTGCGCTACATAAAAGGATTAAAGCTCCTGATTCTCCAAAAGCAATGATGTGGAAAGATATTCAGGAGATTAGAAAGGTTTTTGATTCTCTATAGTACTTATACCAAACGTGAAAAATAAGTTAACATCTGTTACGTCATTGCGAGGAGGCTCAAAGAGCCGACGTGGCAATCTAATAACGTTATGGAGATTGCTTCGTCAGGACTTTGTCCTTCCTCGCAATGACGTGAATTGTCAGATTACTTTTTCCGAATGGTATTACTTCATTGTTATTACTTTATAATCAGGCATAAATTTATTTTTTATCATTAAAGCAGCTTCTTTACTAGCATCTTTTTCTGTAATTTTTTCTTTTACAGCCCTGAGAGAATCCTTCACTTTATCTAAATGCCCATGTACTTTCAGCAGTTCTTTTGTAGTCTGATAATAGTTTTGTGCTGTAGCATCATTTTGAATTAATTCTGGAACTATCTTTTTCTCAGCAATTATGTTTGGCAGCCCAATCATATCAATTTTTTTAAGCATTAAGTATAAAAAATAATTTATTTGATTTCCCCGATAACCAAGAATCATGGGAGTTTCATATAGTGCTGCTTCAAGTGTCACAGTTCCTGAAGTAAGCCAAGCAAAATCACTTGCACATAAGAGTTTATGATTTTGTCCTGGTGGAAGTATTGTTATATTTTTTATGACATTGGATAAGTTTTTTTTCTCCACAATAGCTTTAATTTCTGAATCAAGATTAGAAATTGTTGGTGCCTGTGAAATCATAAACTTGTAATTAGCAAAGGCTTTATGGAGCATATCTGCTGCTTCTAGTAAGACAGGGAGCATGTAATGGATTTCTGACTTTCTGCTTCCTGGGAATAGACTAATCAAAGTATTTTCTTTTGTAAGATTAAGTTCTTTTCTGATTTCATCACGATCAAATTTTTCCAGTTCATGCAGAATAGGATTACCTACATAAGAAGCATTTACCCCATACTTCTTATGAAAAGTTTCTTCAAAAGGTAATCCACACAAAACCAGATCACAATGCTTTGCTAAAATCTTTGTTCTGCCTGTATTCCAAGCCCATACCTGAGGTGGAAAATAATAAACAACTTTTGTCTTTGGGGAAAACTTTTTTATTTTACTAGTAATTCTAAGATTAAACCCAGGAAAATCTACAAGCACTAAAACATTTGGCTGAAATGTGGCTAGATAAAACAAAAGCTCTCTTTCAAGATTTATATATAAAGGAAGTTTATTAATTACTTCAGTTAATCCCATGGAAGCTAAATGTTTTGAATTAAAGAATATGTCTGCACCGGCATTTTTAAGGTGTATTCCACCAACTGCTTTAACTATTAATTGTTCTTTTGGTAATATCTTATAAAGCTCATTTAAGAGACTGGCTGCATGTATATCTCCAGAAACTTCACCAGTTAAAAAGAATATTTTTTTCATTTCACTTTAATTCTATGATAAAAAACTCGAAAAATACACAAGACTTACAAATTTCCTTATTTAAGGGGAATGAACCTCTTGCATACAGAATAAGACCAAAAGCAACTTCTGAAATAATTGGTCAAAGTCATTTATTAGGAGAAAATGGAATATTAACAAATTATTTAAAGAAACATGCTCCTTATTCAATAATCTTATGGGGACCTCCTGGTTGCGGCAAAACATCTATTGCATTTTTAGTTCAATCAATTTCTGGAAAAGAATTTGTTTATCTATCAGGAGCAAGTACATCAGTTTCAGAACTTCGTGAATCAATAAACAAAGCAAAAATACTTTCAGGCAGAGTAATATTATTTTTAGATGAAATTCATAGACTTGCAAAGAATCAACAGGATGTCTTGCTTGAACCTCTTGAAACAGGGTTATTAACATTAATCGGAACAACTACAGAAAATCCGCATATTTCTCTAACAAGAGCTCTTCATTCCAGGGTAAAAGTTTTGGAGCTAAAACCCCATAGTGAAAATGAACTTAAAACAGTAATTGATAGAGCGATTTCACATCTAAATGGCTTAAATTTAACAAAAATTACTGAAGAAGCAAAGTCACTTCTAGCTAAGAGCGCTTCCGGCGATGCAAGAAGATTGCTCTTTAATTTAGAAGAAGCCGCTAATATCTCAGAAAATAATTTAATTGATGAGGAAATTGTTCAAAAAATCTTAAAAGATTCACAGCTCCAAATAGGTGCAGATCTTGATAGTCATTATAGTTTTATAAGTGCTCTTCAAAAATCAATTAGAGGTTCAGATCCTGATGCAGCTTTATACTGGCTTGCTCGACTGCTTTCTGGAGGAGCTGATCCTGTTTTAGTAGCAAGAAGGATTCTGGTAACTGCCTCAGAAGATATTGGATTGGCTGATAATAACGCTCTTTCCATAGCAATAAGTGCATACCAAAGCGCCCAGTCTCTTGGAATGCCTGAAGCAAGGATTCCATTAGCTCAAGCAACAATCTATTTAGCTTGCGCTTCAAAATCAAATACAATAATAGTATCAATTGATAAAGCTCTAAAAGATTCTAAAGAGCTAAATCCATATCCAGTACCAGCACACTTAAGAAATATTGGTGGAGAGGGTTACAAATATCCACATTCATTTAAAGATGCAAAGACAGAACAAGAATATTTACCAAAAGAGTTGACTGGAAAAAGGTATTTTCAGCCAAATGAAAGGGATAAGATAAAATAATTAAATGCTCACTAAACACTTTCTACAAAATCTCGAAGACAACCTGAGTAAAACATTCTGCGTAACAGATATAGAAACTACCGGCCAAAAGCCAGATGATTCTGAAATTATAGAGATTGCATCTGTGATTGTTGAGAATGAGAAGATTAAAGGTGACTTTTGTTCTTACGTAAAACCATTAACACCAATACCTGATTTTATTACCCAAATGACAGGAATCAGAAATGAAGACGTAAAAGATGCCCCCAGATCTGGAGCTGTTTTAAAAGACTGGCTAGAGTTTGTTAAAGATAGTTATTATTTTTGTGCACATAACGTAATGTTTGACTACGACTTTATTTATAGAAATCTACTCCTATGTAATTTACCACTTGAGAATTTAAATAAATTAAAATTTTTTTGCACAGTAAAAACAGCAAGAATACTCTATCCTGAATTACCTAGCAGAAAATTAAATGATCTAATTAAACACTTTAATATTCCTGTTGAGAAAAGACACAGGGCTCTTGATGATGCTTTAGCAACAGCTAAAATATTACTTATCTTTTTTGATCAAATAAGACAAAAGAAAAAAGAGTTACTTGAGTTTATAGAAAGTACACAAAATGACAAATTAAAATCATTTGAAGCTGCAGAATATCTTAGCGTAACAAAAGAGAAGATCTATGAAATGGTTAAAAATGGCAGACTTAAAGTAAATGAAACCTATAAAACAAAAAATGGATATGAAGGTTACTTGTTTTTAAGAAGAGATATAGAAGAATTAGCTTCAAATAACTAAGAACCTATTAGTTCAGCTCCCTTACTAACGCCTAAAATATGTGCTCCTACCTGAATTAGCTGCATGGCTTCTTCTTTTGTCTTTATCCCGCCTGAAGCTTTAATTCTAATTTTATCTTCGCCATATTGATTTAATTCTTCAAGCGTTCTTTTTAGAATCGGAACAACCTGCAAATTTGAAACCTTGCTTTCAACAAATCCAGTTTTTGTTTTGATAACTATTTTTGCATTTTCTTCATTTGCAACTTTTACAATAACTTGTGTAGCATTTTTTATTTGTCTCTCAGTAAGCAGATCAACTTCAAGAATGATTTTTAGAACTTTTCCTTCCATTGCTTTAGCAACAGATTTTAAATCTTTTTTAAAATTTCTTACATCACCTTCCTGAATATACTGATAATTGGCAACAATATCTATTTCATCTGCTCCAAGCTTTAAGATTTCTTTTATATCTTTTACCCGACTCTTTGTAAGTCCTTTACCATGCGGGAAATCACAGACGGCTATAGCCAACACCTGACTGCCAGTTAATATACTTTTTACCAACTCAATATTACATGGATGAACAACGACACCTCTAAAGTCTAGCTTTAATGCCTGTTCTGTAAGATTTTTAATATTATTCGTATTTAATGTCTCTGGACGTAAAATGCTTTGATCAAATGTTTTTTGTAAATTTTGCATTTCTTCTTTATGCAGACTCTTCACTCAAAGAGTCTACTTGACTTTCTTCTTCTGTATGCTTTGTAACTGATGCTACATAATCTTCATCATCTAACCTCTGCAGTCTAACCCCGGTAGCCATTCTACCTTGGCAGCTAATATCACCAATCTTTGATCTAAGGACAACTCCCTGAGCTGATGCAATAATGACTTCATCTGATTCCTTTACTACATCTAATGAAGCAAGGTGACTTTTTTCTGATTTAAACTTAGTTCCTATTAAACCAATTCCTGATCTATTTTGTGTTCTAAACTCTTCTAATTCAACTCTCTTACCAAATCCATCAGTAGTAACTAACAAGACTTGATCTTTTGAGTCCGCAGCAAAAGCATCAAAGCCAACTACATAATCACCTTCACGCAGGTTAATAGCTCTAACACCTCTTGCAGTTCTTCCAAGTGGTCTCAAATCCTCTTCGTCAAATCTTAATACCATGCCATCATAAGTACCAATAATAATATGATCCCTGCCATAACTTCTTCTAACCCAGCCTAATTGATCACCTTCATCAAGGTTCATAGCAACAATACCGGATCTTCTTACACTTTCGAAATTATCCATGGAAATTTTCTTAACAATACCTTGTTTTGTAAGCATTACAAAATAATTATCTTCTTTAAATTCAGTTGTTGAATAAATAGCAGTAATACCATCTTCCTGACTTACAGAAATTAAATTAAAAATTGCTTGTCCTTTGTGTTGAACACTACCTTCAACAACATCATAAACTTTTGAGCTAAATACTGAACCACCTTGAGTAAAGAAGAGTAGAGTATCATGCATATTTGCAATCTTAAAGTGTTCTACATTATCTTCATCTCGAGTTTTTATACCACCCTTTCCACGGGTTGCTCTGTTTTGTCTTTCAAATTTTGCAAGAGGAATTCTCTTTATATATCCTTTTTCAGTCAAGAAAACTACAACTCTTTCATTTGGAATCAAATCTTCATCACTAAGTTCTTCTGCTGCTGCTGCAATTCTTGTTCTTCTTGGATCAGCATGTTTTCTCTTAATTTCTACCAACTCTTCCTTTATAATATCCAGAATCAATTGTCTTTGAGAAAGTATTTTCTTTAACTCTTTAATTCTCTTATTTAACTCTTTGTTTTCTTTTTCAATCTTTTCTCTTTCAAGTCCGGTTAGTCTTCTAAGTTGCATTTCTAAAATAGCACTTGCTTGAGGATCGCTTAGATTAAATTTCTTCATCAAGCCTTGTTTGGCAGTTTCTGCATCTTCTGCAGCTCTAATTAATTTGATAATTGCATCTATACTTTCAAGAGCAATTAAAAGCCCTTCCAAAATATGAACTCTTGCTTCTGCTTTTCCAAGTTCAAATTTGCATCGCCTGGTAATAATTTCTACTCTATGCTCAATAAACTCATGTAATATATTTTTCAAACTCAACGTCTTTGGTTTTTTACCAACAAGGGCAAGTGTGTTTATAGAAAAGGTTTCTTGAAGCTGCGTATGTTTGTATAAATTATTTAAAACAACATCTGGTTTTGCATCTCTTTTCAGTTTTACAACTACACGCAATCCATCTCTTCCTGACTCATCATTTAAATCTGCAATTCCAGTAATCTTGTCATTCTTTACAAGATCAGCAATTCTATTAATAACCATTTCAGGACCAACAAGATAAGGAAGCTCGGTAATTACAATGCCATTTACCATTCCACGCCCAGAACTGCTTGGCATTTCTTCTATAGAAGCCTGACCTCTAACTACAACAGAGCCACGTCCAGTTTGGAACGCATCTTTAATTCCTGAAATCCCCATGATATGACCACCTGAAGGAAAGTCTGGTCCCTTAACATATTGCATTAAGCCTTCAATGGTAATTTCAGGATTATCAATTAACGCAATCGTTCCATCTACAACTTCTCCAAGATTATGAGGAGGAATATTTGTAGCCATTCCAACTGCAATACCACTTGAACCATTTAATAAAAGAGTAGGAACTTTTGAAGGAAGAACGATTGGTTCTTTTAATGTACCATCAAAATTATCAGTAAAGTCAACTGTTTCAGAATCAATATCTGCAAGGATTTCCATGGATAAGCCCGTTAGCTTAGCTTCTGTATAACGCATAGCTGCTGGTCCATCATCAAGGGACCCAAAGTTTCCATGTCCATCAATAAGCTTATATCTGGAGCTAAATGGTTGAGCTAATCTAACTAATGCTTCATAAACTGCAGTATCACCATGGGGGTGATATTTACCTAAAACTTCCCCGACAATACGAGCACATTTTTTAAATGGCTTATCAGGAGAAAGTCCAAGCTCACTCATTGCAAATAAAATACGTCTATGAACAGGCTTTAAACCATCTCTAACATCAGGAAGAGCACGACTAACAATGACACTCATAGCATAGTCAATAAAACTACGTCTCATCTCATCTTTAATATCTACTTCAATAAGTTTTCCTGGATTTGGTAGTGGATCTTTCGGTTTAGCCATAGGGCATTATTTTAGCGTATTTTGGAACGTATTTCAGTAAGGATTACAAAAATTTGTCTGTGTAATGACACGAGATCTGTTGAAAATAACCTAAGGAGAATGCTCATATATCATGCGTCTCTACACCACTCTATAAAACTATTAAGCTAATTCGTTATAATTGATTTTGTTATGGATCTACCAAAATACATACATGGTCCCCAAGACACTCTGCCAAAAACACTGGCTTCAAGAGTTTCATTTTTAAGAAATGGTAGAAGAATTCACATTGCTGAATTATCACTTCAGGCAAGAGTACCTATTCAGCTACTAGAAGATATTGAAGCTGGAATAGAGACCTGGCTTCCAACATCTATAAGACAAAGAATTGCAAGGGTTTTAAAAGTAGATCCAAATATTTTAGAAGAAGTTGAGGTTAAATATTTCAGTAATGAGCAATTAGAAAAAAATCCTCCTATTGAATTAATAGAAAGAATGTGTCAGAGAATTTTAGAAGGTTCAAACGACATAAAATGTCCACAATGCAACAGCGCAATGAAGGTCTGGATTCAGGATGGATTTGATTTAAACGGTGAACCTATTAAAACTCCAAAAGGTTACTGCACAAGCTGTATTTTTCAACTAAAATCCTCATAAAAAAAAGCTTTTTAAGCAATTTTTTAATGATTTTAAAGATTACGCCTAATTAAGTTACATACATTGATAAAGGTATAAATTTTTATTGCTAGCTTGCTTTATATAAGTTGAAAGTGAGGTGTTTCATGTCAGAAAAATTTGCTTCTCCACTAATAACGTTTGCGATTTTGCTATCAATTACTAGCTATTTCCTTATAATTAATCTAGTCATTCCTTCAGGAAGTTTGTTCGTAAAATAAGTTATGTGTGGTGTTTTTTATGCTCTTTTGTTGTCTTGCCCCATGGCTTTATGACAGTATAATTTAGGATTATTAATCCTACAAATATAGTAACCATAATTATAAAACAAATAATATCACTTGATGTCATTTTTAAATCCTTTATATTTATCTAAAATGGTACGTCCCTGCTCAATAAAAGTCAAGCCACAAATAAATAACAATATTGAACCAAATAAATTTATAAGAAACCATAAAATACCAAGTTCATGAAACATCTTTATATTCTCAAGAACCAATCTTCCAAAAAGCGTCATCACAGCAAACCCAACAAGATTAAATATATAAGCCCTATATTTATCTTCTTCACTAATCATAAAGCAATTATATGCAAAGCATTTTTCACAAATCAACAGAAAACTTTATAAACTTGTAACCGTGGGTTACAAAAAAGATTAATTTTTTCTAAGATTTACGTTAGCTTTATTTGGCTAACCCATTCTTTTAGTTCAGGTAACATTTTTTGATTTGTCATGTGAATTGTTACTGGTGTAATTGAAATCTGATTGTTTCGTACAGCAAACACATCAGTACCTGGCAGTTCATGTTCCTCCATAGCTTCTCCAGCAAGCCAGTAATAAGTTCTACCGCGAGGATCAACTCTTTTTACAAAATAATCATTATATGGTCTTACACCAAGCTCAGTAATTTCTATTCCTGCTATTTCAGAAAGTGGAAGCGCTGGAACATTTATATTTAATAAAGTTCTATCAGGGAATTTTATCTGTCCAATTATTTTTATGAGCTTACTTACAAACGTTACTGCAGCTAAAAAATCCTGAGGTTTGTGCTCTGCCAGGCTTATTGCAATGCTGGGAATGTTATAAATAGCTCCTTCCATTGCAGCACTCACAGTGCCTGAATATAAAACATCTGAACCCATATTGGGACCATGGTTTATTCCAGACAAAACAATCTCTGGCTGTTCCTTTAAAATAGCTCCAATAGCAATTTTTACACAGTCACTGGGTGTCCCATCTGTAGAATAGGCAGACTTTACACCATTTAAATGTGTTTCTTCTTCAAGTCTAAGAGGTCTATGCAAAGTAAGCGAGTGCCCTGTTGCGCTTCTTTCCCTGTCTGGTGCAACAACATAGACATCATGATCCTTAGCCACTCCTTCAGCAAGTGCCCTTATTCCACCAGAATATATCCCATCATCATTTGAAACTAATATACGCATAAAGAAAATTATATCTTATTCATGTCATTCTGAGTCGAAGACGAAGAATCTCATTACGTTTAGAGATCCTTAGTTGGAGTTTACCCTGAGCAAAGCGAATGGGCTTAGGATGACATGAAACGTCACAAGCTTTATCACACAATCTTATTTTAAGTAAAATTATTACATGACAAAAGACAAAGAAACCCAATATTCACGAGAAATGAAAAAAGTTCTATGGATAGTTTTATTTTTAAATCTCCTTGTCTTATCTATAGAAATCTTTGCAGGAATAATCACATCATCGTTAAGTATTGCTGGCGATGCAGCACACACAGTATCAGACACTTTAAATAACGTGGTAGGGCTAATAGTCATGCAATATGCCATACAACCACCTGATAAACAACATCCATATGGACATGGGAAATTCGAAACCCTGGCAGCATTTGGCATAGTGATTTTTTTAGCAATTGCCTGCGTGGAAATAGTTCAAAGTTCTGTAGGAAGGATGTTTCACCCAGTAGAACTTCCTTTATTTAAAGAAGAAGTTGTCTGGCTTCTAATCCTTACTCTTATTATAAATATAGTTATTTGGACTTACGAAAGAAACAAAGGCTTAAAATTAAAAAGTGATCTATTGATAGCAGATTCTTCACATACTGGCTCAGACGTTTTAATTAAGCTCTCTGTTCTTGGCTCACAAATATTCATTGCACAAAAAATGTACTGGGTGGATTCCCTTGTTGCAATTATTATAAGTCTCTTCATAGCAAAAGCTGGCTATGAAATACTTTCAACTACAATTCCTGTTCTTGTTGATGCAGCATGGCACGATCCAAAAGATATCAAAAAATCTGTCCTAGCTATCACTGATGTAGTTGATTGTTACGATATTTATTCCCGAAAGAGTCCTTATCTAGCTTTTATAGAATGCAAAATCAAGGTAAAGCCAAAAGACTTATACAATGCTCATAAAATAGCTGATCTCGTTGAAGAAAAAATTAAAGAAGACTTCGGCAAATGCAAAGTCACTGTTCATGTGGAACCATAAATATCATTGAGAGCCAGGTAAAAAAAACGGTTTGCGCAAGTTAGATCGGGATTGCTTCGGCATTACATGCCTCGCAATGACACAAATACCTTATAATAATTAGCATGCCCATCATAAAAGACATAAAAAAAGCAAAGAAAAAAATAGATGACATTTCATCCAGATTTGATTTATCAAAGATGAGTAAGGAATACAAACTAGTTGAAGCAATTATTAATAATGTTAAAAAAAATGGTGATAAAGCTTTAATTCATTACACAAATAAATTTGACAAAGTAAATCTAAAATCAGTTGAAGTCCCTCAGAGTGAAATCAACAGTTCAACAAAATATATTCCAAAACCGCTTTTAAGTTCTATAAAAAAAGCAATTCATAAAATAACAGCTTTTCAAAGAACAAATACTCCACAAACATGGATTAGGAACTTCAACTCAAACGAAAAGTTAGGTTATAAATATACACCTTTAGATTCAGTAGGAATATACATTCCTGGAGGTAAAGCTCCTTTAATCTCAACAGTTTTAATGACTGTAATTCCAGCAAAGGTTGCAAGAGTAAAAAGAATTGTAGTTTTTACACCTCCACCAGTAAATAAAGGAATATTAGCTGCTTGTAAATTATTAGGGATTAATGAAGTATATCAAGTAGGCGGTGCTCAAGCTATTGCTGCAAGTGCTTTTGGAACAAACAGCATAAAGCCAGTAGATAAAATAGTTGGACCAGGAAATGTTTATGTAACACTTGCAAAGAAAATTGTTTTTGGAAAAGTAGGAATAGATGGATTATACGGACCAAGTGAAATAGCAATTATTGCTGACAAAAGTGCAAATCCAAAATTTCTAGCCACAGATCTCCTAAGCCAGCTAGAACACGGTTCGGGACTTGAATCTGCATTTATGGTTACTAATAATGAGTTGTTGGCAAAAGAAACTCAGAAGGAGTTATTGGAGCTTGTTAAATTCCTTCCAAATAAAAATACCGTTTTAAAATCGTGGAACAGGAATAGTGCAATAGCAATAGTCAAAGATTTAGACAAAGCATGTGAGCTAATTAATTTACTAGCTCCAGAACATCTTGAAATTATTACAAAGAATGCCTTCTCTCTCTCCATGAAGATTACAAATGCAGGAGCCATATTTATTGGAGAGTACTCATGTGAGTCAGTAGGAGATTATATTGCAGGACCAAGCCACTGTCTTCCCACAGGAGGAAGTGCAAAGTTTTCCAGTGGCTTAACTGTAATGGATTTTATGAAGAAAATAAGCATGATATCTTTCAGTAAAAAAGCATTTGATAAGAATGCAAAAGATATTATTAACCTTGCAGATGCTGAGGGACTTAAAGCACATGGAGATGCAATAAAAATAAGACTTAAACGTTGAATTCTTTTAATACATATTGAAGGTTTAAATATACTTTTGATAAACTTTAACTTAATTATTTAAGAAAAATAAAGAGGTGAAAAATGGTTACATTATCTAGTATAGTCCAAAGAGTAACAGCTTTCCTCCCAGGAAGAGGACAAGCCGTAATGATTCAAGATAAATTATATACTCAAGAAGCTCGGGCAAAAGATGACATTGATGATTTGGTAGAACGCTTTCAAGGAACTACTAATCCCAATAATCGTATTAATTTAATGAGAGAACTTGTAACAGTTACAAAAGATTATGCTACATCAGGCTTATTAGATGCTGACATTAAAGCAACCGACAAAGGACATTATTTGGTTCCAATTTTTAGAGATATTTTAAAAAACGATAAAGATCCTGCAATTCGTATTCTTGCCGTTTCTGGATTAGATCATTTACGTACTCTAGGAAATATAAAGCCAATATTAGATGACGCACGAGAAAGAGAAGGCAACCAAATTGTTATTGATACAATTGACAATGTCTTTTTCATAAGAAATTGGCGTAACCCTGAAATAGATCCTCGTCCAGGCTTATAATATATTCATGCTAAAAGCTCTTCATAGATTTTTCTATGCCTGGCTGTTTCTAACCAGACTTCCTGCACCGCCATTACCTAAAGCAAAGCCTGAAGACTGGGGAAGAATAGCTCCGTATTTTACTTTGATTGGATTTATTTTAGGATTTATTCTTTATTTCTTTGGAAAAGTTTTAATTTCATATAAAATTCCTTTTATGTTTTCTGCTCTTCTGGGTTTGTTTGCCTGGGTTTTAATAACAGGTGGCTTACATATGGATGGCCTAATGGATACCTTTGACGGGGTCAATTGTACAGATCCAAAGAGAAAAATAGAAGCGATGAAAGACAGCAGAGTCGGAGCCTTTGGAGCAATGGCAGGTATTTTTATACTTTTATTTAAGCTTGTCGCTCTATGTACTATTTTCGTGAATAATTTGTTTTTTATAATTGTAATTTCACTTTCATTGTCAAGACTTCTTGCAGTTTATTCATTCACCTTTTTAAGTAAGAATAAAGATTCCGGAACCAGCTCTTCTCTGCTTTTATCCGGGATTAAAAAGCCGAATGATTTTTTAGTAAATCTAATATTATTTATAATAATTTCTTTCTTTTCAATTTCATTACTACATTTAAAGTTTACTTATTTCTTTTTTATAATTATTTGCTTTTTTATTTGCCTACCCTGGACATACTGGCTTGAAAGACATTTCAAAGGTCATACAGGAGATACTTTTGGAGCATTGATAGAACTTAGTGAGGTAACAGTATTATCGCTTGGGGTTATTTTTAAAAATTTATTAACGTAGAGGCGTAGCATGCTACGCCTCTACCGCAATAGAATAAACTCTTTCAATCTCTTTAACTATCTCTTCCTGCAAAACATCTTTATATAAATCAGCCGCTACCATTAACCCACCGGCTCCAACACCTTCTTTAATATGCCCTTCCTCATAGGCAAAAAGCCCTTTGTGCTTTGATTCTTTAAAATGTATATTTGAAGAGATTAATGGAGCATTTGTTAGCTCTGCAAGTTTTTTTGTTTTTGCATTTGTATCATTTGTAATCCATGAAGTGGTAGCCACCACCGTATCATATGGATTAAATCCTGTAAGAAGCTTTGATACATGATAGACAGTAAGCATTTGCGAGCCACCAGCAAGCATAACTGGAAGATTTGCTTTTTGAGCACCCTTAATAAAACCACAAACAAAAGCCTGCATGGGATCTCCAAAATATTCAACTGCTTTTAATGGATTTTTCTTTATAGCAGGAAACTTATCTACATTATTTAAAAGAGCATCTTTTACAGTTTGGTTTTTCCACATATGGTTTCCTTCCGGGAAGCTGCTGCTTACAAGATCAAATGCATTAACATCAAGCGAGCATAAGACACTTAATGCCGTAGTTGTTCCACCAGGGACACATTCACCAATAACAACATATGGATAATTGGGAAGATTTAGACCAAGCTTTTCTCCTTTTTGAAAAAGAAAATTCATTTTTACTGGATCTAATGCAGCACCAGTAGTTAAGCACTTTGCAGGACCCATGTTTAAATCAATATGTTGTTTTTCAGGTTTAATAAAAGAGCCTACATCAACTACACTTATGTCTAATCCCATAAAATCAGATACTGCTTTAGATAAAATCGCTGGTGAAGGAATCTTGTTTGGCGAGACTGGTAATTTTTTATTAAACTTCCCAAGTTCAGTAACAAGAAAATCTGCATCAAGTGCCGGAGTGTTCTTTAACTGCTCTATATTTTGACCTGCCGCTGATATCCCCGGAATTAAAGCAGTTTCAGTCCCTCCAATTACAAGGATAAACAATGGCTTTTTTCCTTTAACTTTATCAATGAAACTTTGACACTCTTTTGACTTATTTACAAAGGAATAAGATTTAATTTTTTTTTGAATACTTTGGTCTGTTGGCATATTCCTCTGTTTATCATTGCGAGGAGCGCTAGTGACGAAGCAACCTTATTTTGATTATAAGATTGCTTCGCTTTGCTCGCAATGACAAATAATCTGTTATTATTTTACATTATGAATGAGAAGGTAATTAAAAAATTTCAGGATAAGGGAATTACCATCTTGGATCCAAGAAACACATATATTAGCAGTGGCGTACAAATTGCAAAGGGTAATGTTATTTATCCAAATACCTTCTTAAAAGGGAAAATCAAAATTGGTCCAAAGAATATTCTTGGTCCTAATTTGTATTTAGAAGGTACAGTTACAGTTGGAAGTGGAAATAATATAACTTTTTCCCATATAACAAACTCTAAGATTGGAAATAATAACAACATAGGTCCTTACTCACGAATCAGAGATAATTCAACAATTAAAAACGACATCAAAATTGGTAATTTTGTTGAAATTAAAAACTCACAAATTGATAACAACACACAGATTGCACATTTAAGCTATATCGGAGATGCAATAATTGGTAAGGCTGTAAATATTGGTGCCGGGACTATTACTGCAAACTATAATTCAACAACTGGTAAAAAGAGTAAAACCATTATAAAAGACAGAGCTTCAACAGGTTCAAATTCTGTGCTTGTAGCTCCTATCACTATTGGAGAAGATGCTTTAATCGCTGCCGGATCAGTAGTTACAAAGAATGTCCCAGCAAAAGCACTCGCCATCACAAGACCAAAGCAAGAAAATAAACTGGGTTGGGTAAAGAAAAAGTCTTAATCGAAATCTAAATGTTTAATTCTTTAAACTCTTCTTTAAGAGCTTCTACATTTAATGGACTACCAGTCATGTGTTGAACTAACTCATCCCATGGATATGAAACTCCAACCCCTCTATATTGTTTTAAAAAATCTCCAGTACCTTCACTCAGCAATCCTCTTTCAGGGTCTAGTTGATTTATCTTTGCATGGGTTTGAGCTCTTGCTAACTGACCAAGAAAATAACATTGATAGTAAACCGGTGCAGTTGCAAAGTGAATTTTATAAGTCCAGTCAGGTTCATTTCTATCCTTAGGGGTTTTTACTCCAAGATATTCATCTACTTTTTCTACCCATAATTTATTTACATTTGTAAGATTCAATTGATCATCAGGCAAATAATATAACTCTCTTTCAAAGTCAGGAATAAGTAGATAATTCTTAAAAAATGTAAGCAATTGCTGGGCAAGCCTATATTGATTTCCATCGTTTAAAAATTTATCCACTGTCTTATCATCAAATTGTGCAATTTCTTTTAACCAGTGCTTGTTATACATCAAACTTTCCATCATCATTGCATCACTCTCAGTAGTTATTGTATGAATATCTTTTAATATTGAGGGGAGTGATGGATCTACAAAAGAAAATCCTAATCCATGTCCAATAGCTTCATGAAATTCTGTAGCAAAGGTATCTCCCATACGTTTTTTAAATTTCGGATCAATATTTCCTATCGTTCTGATATCACTAGGAACATTTACTGAAAACATATACCAATGAGGTGTTTTACCATAACGCGGGAAAAGATCACTTTGATCCATAATTGCATCGGCATCTGCTCCCATTTTTTTAGCTGTAGCTTTTATATAAGGACGAGGGTCCATGCCTTTAAAATACTTATCTGGAGAGAACTTCATTACATCATCAAGAATCGCAAAATCAGTTACTCCCCCTTGAAACCATGGAAGTCTTGCATCACTTTTTGAAATTCCATAACGCTTTACTGCTGCCTGATCCATTTTTTCACGAAGCTTATCATAAAGAGGTTTCAGTTCATTTTTTACAGCTTTTCTTAATTCAACGAGCTGAGACTCATTTATTTCCTGTTTTTTAAGATCATATGAATAGAAATTATTAGCTCCTGATTTTCTGGCAAATTGATTTCTAAGTTTTACTGTTTCTAGGATCAATTCTGCCGCAGTTGGTCCCTTGTCATCAATTCTATAGTTACCAAGAGAAAGTTTTGCCTGTACCAGCTTAATAGCCTCTTGAGGATCTCTTGTTTCATTAATCAAGCCTTCAAGTTTTTCAAGATCAACTTTCTTCCCTTCATATATAGGCTGGAATCCTCCATACATATGCTTTAACTGTGTAAGATTCTTAGATATTTGCACTTCAAGATCTGGAGCAACCTTACATTCCGATAACTTAAGATATGCCAACTCAACCTGTCTTTTAATAAATGGATTCCTTATTTGATCTTTGTCCTTATGTATTCCAATTATTAGATTTGCAATTTCAGGATTATTTTTAAATCCAATATAAGCTTCTTGTGTAGAGTCTGCCACTCCACCATAACTTTCCTGTAATTTTTTTATCCTTGCTTCAAATTTATCTTTCCTCTCAAATCTTTTTCTTGTGCTCATTTGTTCTCCGCCAAGAACAAGCAAATCCCAATTAGCTTTTTCAACATCTTCCATTAATTTAACTAGCTGTTTTCCATAAATATCCAGGAAATCTACAGCAGCTCTTTCAGTATCATTTAACTGATCCTTTGAAGAAGCTATTCTGACACTATCTACGACAGATTTTGCATCCTGGAATTTAGTTATTGGAGAAATAGCTTTCACAAGTACTTTCCTAAATAATAATTAGGTTTAAATTAACACAGTAAATTGATTTTAATCTAGCAGATACACTTAAAAAGTTTTTAATTTGTTTATCGTAGATACAACTAGGCGTTATATAGATCTAAATACTTCGTCTTCCCAAGCAGAGCATTTGTCCGGTTTACCCGGCAAATATGATCAGACAAAAGATAGAAAATCTAATAGCTGCGTAGCAGCTCAGAAGCGTTATAAAAAATAACCCATGATTTTACAATCATGGGTTACGGAGAGAGAGAAAACAAATTAGCCTAAACCAATTTGCTTTCCGGCTTTAATATTTAAGTTATCAATTTTAATTCCATCTGCACCTGGTCTGAAGATAAATGAATCTGGAACTCCTTTTGTAGTAAGTTCTGTTTGTTTGGTTGATTTAGCAGGTACTTTTTCATGGTTTGAAATTCTGGTTAAAACTGTATAAGCAGAATTGAAAGATTTTTCCTCACTTACAACACTTCTGTTCCAAACTGTTTTTGCTGTTGGTGTAGGAGGGGCTTTTTTTTGCTGTGCTCCATTAGTATTTAATTTATTTTTCAATGTCTCAATAAGTTTCTTTAAATCATCATTAGCGCCTGCCTCTTTTTGAGACTCTTCTTTTAAAACTTCTTGCTCATCTGCAAGCATCGCAGACTTTGCACCTGCTGCTGCTGTAATACTGGCTGTTGGGTCAAATCCACTTGGTCTGGCTTGTCTTTGCATTTGTCTTCTTGGTGGCATATATTTACCTCATCTATCTTGCTTCTGGTTAAGGACCAATTAAAGCTCTATACTTTAGATTGTAAACATTTTATTAAGAAAGTCAACTGATAAATATTAAGCTTAGATTAACTGTATTTAATATGCACGTTTAAATAGAATTGCACACTTTATCAACGTTTTTTCTCTGAAAATGTAAAATATTAAGGATGTCATTTAAAAAAGCTATTTTAGTACTTGAAGATGGGACCACTTTTGAAGGTAAGGGCTTTGGGCTGAAAGGCACAAGTTTTGGTGAAATTGTTTTTAACACCAGCTTGACTGGCTACCAGGAAATAATTACTGATCCAAGTTATGCAAATCAAATTATTACTTTTACATATCCTGAAATTGGGAATTACGGGACAAACAAAAATGATAATGAGTCAAAGAAAAGCTTTGCAAAAGGGGTGGTTATAAAAAACCTAAGTCCTATAGAAAGCAACTGGGAGTCAGAGATTTCGTTAAGTGAGTTCCTAATTTCTCAAAATATAATTGGAATCAGTGGGGTAGACACAAGAACAATTACAAGAAAAATAAGATCGAGTGGAGCAATGAGAGCCGGAATTTCTACTGAAATTTCAGATTCAATAGTCCTACATAAAAAGATTTTAGAATCTCCTTCAATGCTTGGAACTGACTTAGCAAAAGAAGTTACTACAAAAAGTAACTATCGTGGTCCCATGCCAAAGATTCAACCAGCATGGCCAATAGTAGCTATGGATTTTGGAATCAAGCAAAACATTTTAAATAGACTTAGTAGCTATGGATGCGCTCCATTAGTTGTTCCAGCTATGACAACTTTTGAAGAAATTAAATCAATCAATCCGGTAGGCTTATTCTTATCAAATGGTCCAGGAGATCCTGAGCCCATAAAATATGCAATTGAGACCATTAAGAAAGTAATTGACAATTTAAAAATTCCAGTTTTTGGAATATGTTTAGGGCATCAACTTCTTGCACAGGCATTTGGTGCAAAAACCTATAAGATGAAATTTGGACATCGTGGCGGAAATCAACCAGTCAAGAATCTAAGAACAGGAAGAATAGAAATTACTTCACAAAATCATGGCTTTGCAGTAGAACCTGGATCTCTTCCAGAAGAATTAAAAATCACTCATATAAATCTTAACGACAATACTAATGAAGGATTTAGACACAAAGAATTACCAATATTTTCTGTACAGTATCACCCAGAGGCTTCTCCAGGACCACATGACAGCGACTACCTGTTTGAAGAGTTTGTGGGATTGATTCGAAAATATAATCACAAATAATTTCTGGACACATAAATATTTTTCTAAAGCAGGTTAAGAAACTCTTGCTTATTAAAAGAGAAATTTGCTATTTAAAGAAATACAATGGGTGGGGAAATAAATTCTAATCAGCCTTCAAAGGCTTATGGATTCGGTTCTGGCTTAAGAAAGCGGCTTGAAATGATGGCTGCAGCAAAAAAGAAGAACAATCAAGGTGAGCTTTTAAATACTGCTGGTCAAATTGCTGAAAAAAGCATTAAAGTTGAAGCTAAATCTGAGGGTAAACCAAAACCCGCTACAGCTTATGAAAATGGCGCTAATGTAAAAGAGATGATAGTACGTACTGGAGCAATTCTTACAGACCCTACTGGTAAAACAGCTGAAGCTATAGTTGAGGAAGCTGAAAAAAATCAGACAAAAATTGATGAAGAAAAAAGAAAAAAAGACGAAGAGAAATATGGTGGGACTCCTACTTTGCCAGAAATAATAATTCATGGAATAGGAGACTTAGGAGATGTTGAGCTTAATCGTAGAGAATTGCTTTTTAGAAAACCAAAAGAAGGTGCACAAGCTGTGATAGAGGAATTGGGACCGACTTTTTTACCATGGCCACTTAGTACAATTGCAAAGTTGCTCGGAGTATTCAACTGCGGTAAAAAGAAAAAATAATTGTAGCTTGTTTGGAGCTATATAAAAAAGACCCCCCGACAGCTCGGGGGGATTAGTTGAACTCGCTGGTTGACAGGGGTAATTGGGTGGGATTAACCAACAAGTTCAATAGCCTGTTGAACTAGTCTGTCAGCAACTTTGTGTGAATTAATTGCTGCAGCATATTGTCTTTGAGCTTCGATGATGTAATCAACTTCAACTTTAGTCCAAACATTGGATGCTTCTAAAGCTTCATTGAAAACAAGTGCATTACATGGTAGTGGAGCTCCACTTTCAGAGGTCTCTTTCCAGTAGGTACTACGGAAATTTTTCAAACCGTTGAGATTTTGGAAATTACGAGTGGCAACTTTATATAGTGAAACTTCACTGTCACCATATTTACCCCAGATAACTCCGGCTTTATCAATTCTAAGCTTTTCATATTTTCCAAGATATAAACCATTTGTTGGATCCATTCCAAGGTTAATTGGTTGTGGCTTACCAGCTTCCTGACCTGAGCCTACTGCTGGATAATTTCTTTTAGCTGGATTGCTAAGTGGATCTGCAAAAATATCAAATTCAAGCTTTGGTCCTAATTTGTTGTATTTTGAATTTCCTGATTGTTGAACATTTGACTGTAATGGAGTTCCTAACACAAGAAAACCTTCTGCTGAAGTCATATATCCATTTTTATCAAAATTAAAATCACCAAGTCTTGTATAAACCACTTCATTATTTTCTGGATTTAATACTGTAAAGAATCCTTTTCCTCTTAACATCATTTTGGTTGGTTCACCAATTCTTGTAATTTGTTTACCTTGTCTCCAGGCAAAACCAGCATCTTCCATTGTGCCGCCATTTAAATAGTCTCTAAATGTAAATCTTTTTGCATTATAACCAGGTGTTTCACCATTCATGACATTCTGAGTTAAAAAATCAATCATTTCTAGTGATGACTGTGCTGAGTTTGCTGCTACTATTGTGGTATTTAACATTTTTCTTCTTCTCCTGTTTCAATAGGGCTTAAAATACCCTTTGTGAGGTATGGGTACATTACATGATGTTGGTTAAGAGAAGGTTTTAAAATTGATAAAAAAATGGTTTTTTTTGTTATTGCAAGGGATATCTTTAATTGCAATGTTGCAATTAGAACAATATTTATAATTTACTCAATTACATTAATTCTATTGCTTGTTTTTTGTTTTGTTTTGCTGGTTTCTTTTTACTTTTTCTTGTACCAGACTCGCTTGTAAATTCAAGCTCAGATCTATAAGCATTAAATTCTTTTAAGGATAATTGGTGATGGCGTAAGTTTTTATCAAGCTTATCCTTATGTTGTTTAACTAATTCTCCCATTTCAAAGGAACCAAGCAGTGAAGCAGATATACTTCTGTCAGGATTCATTCTTAATACCAGGGCCTGAACATCATTGATTAAAGGAATATCTATTCTTACTGCTTTTTTAGTTAAATCTTCAGTTACCGTTGGTGCAAACTTTTCCCATGCAGCTAGCATTTGGGATTTACTAGCTCTTCTTTGTCCTTGATCTGCAACTGGTTGGTACATAGCCTGACCAGCGAAATTTGCATTGTCCATCAATTGTTCTCTTGGACCTTTTGGTTCATCATCAAATCTTTTTTTCTTTTCTTTCATTTGATCAAGAAGCATATATGTGTTCTTTACTTCTGAAGAATCTTTATCTGTATTCTTTGTAATCTTTGTAATATCGGGCAATTTGTCCAGGTTATTTCCCTTTGCCTTCTTTTTCTTTACTTCAGATGAATCTTCAACAACTTCAGAAGATTTATCTCTTGCATTTTTAGCAGATTCTTTAGCCTGTGATTCAATAGCTTGCTCAAGAGTCTCATCAAAACTAACTCCAAGAGGGTTCTTTAACAAAGCATTGGCTTGTTTAAAGGAATCAAATTCGTTAAATTGTACTGATCCGTTCAACATTAGTCCTCTCTACTTTCTAGCAATTCTCTAGCATATTTCATAACACCAATTTCATCCAATCTAATTCTTTCAACTCTATTTTCTTCTTCGTTATAATCTTTTTGTTTTTTTAATTTATGTCTTCTTAAAGCTTCTAATCTCATTTTTGCTTCTTTAACTTCTTGTTTTGCTTTTATCAATTTTTCCTGAGCTGATTGTAAATCTTTTTCTAGCTGTGCAATTTTATCATTCAGTTGTTTAATTCTTCTAATATATAGAGTTGCTTGAGCTAAGCCTTCTCTAATAAGTTCTGCGTGTAAATCATTTCTACTTTCAGTAGTAGCACTTAACTCATGAGAAACCTTTCTTAAATAATCTTCTGCTTTTTTCATCGCAAGAATGGCTTCATCGAGTTCTTTTTCTCGAATCGTTAGTACTCTTTCTAATCTGTATTTGAATGTCATTTTGATTTACTTTCTTTTCTGATGAACCATAAGTAACATAAGGTTTCTTATGCGGTAGGGCTAACTTACATGATAACGGTTAAGAGAACGTTACGGGTTCAAAAATTAAATAATTCTTTCAAATTAAGCACAAATTCTAACAAAAGCTGCCTTTAAAGAAATATAATTAGGAGCATAGGCAGCAATAAAATTTCTTACTTTAGGGGCTATCTCCAGATCATATTCAGTTCCAACTGAAATTACAACCAGGTCAGGATATAAGTTTAAAAGTGAATTTAATAACTTCTTTTGATTGTTTCTAACTGCAATATCATATGTAATTAAAATTTTTCTTGAGTTCTTTTTACACTTATGAATTAATTTATCAATAGTCTCTTGCTTTGGATTTATATCATATTCATGTAAATGATAACTCTTGAGCTTCAACTCATTACAAATTTGTGTCAAATCATCCACTCTTAGCTTTATTGAAACAGGAAAAATTATTTCAGCTACATCTTTAGAAGAAACTGGCTTATAGAATAAATCTTCTTTAATCCAGTGAACAACCTTATTTGCAAGCTCCATTGACAGAAGATTATGCTTAGCAGTATTTAATTCATGATTAGAATTAGTTTTAGTTAAATATTTTTTCTTAGATGTAATTATCCTTCTATAGGATTCTTCAATTCTTTGTTGTAACTTTTTACTTCTTTGAGCATTCTGCAAGACAGAGTTAAAAGCCTGCAATGCACTTTTCATGAAGTGATTGAATAAAATAAAATCAGAGCCAGCGGATATTGCCGCAAGGGAAGCCTCAGGCAAAGTATAGTTTTTTGTTACTCCTTTCATATTCAATTCATCTGTAATAATCAACCCTTTAAAACCCAGTTTTTTTTTAAGCACGTCATTCAATATTACTTTCGAAAGTGAAGCTGGCTTTTTCTTATCTTTTTCAAGCAACGGTAATTGAATATGACCAGTCATTATTAAAGGAGCATTATTTTTAATCGCTTTAATAAAAGGAATTAATTCAAAACGGTTTAGCTCTTTTTTATTCTTAGGTAAAATGGGTAGCGCTAAATGTGAATCTAGAGCCAAGTCCCCATGTCCTGGAAAATGTTTCACCACAGGAACAACTTTGTTTTTTAAATACAGTTTTATTATTTCTAGCCCATATGCAGAAACAATTTTTGGGTCACCACTGATTGCACGTGTACCAATTATAGGATTTTGAGGATTGGAGTTTATGTCCAATACTGGAGTAAAGTTCATATTAAACCCAAGCTCTTTTAGCTCATCAATAATTATTTTTTGTGCTTCTAAAAGTTCTCTTAATCCAATTTTTGATAACCCCCAGACACTCGGTATAGAAGTACATATGTTTCTTAGTCTTTCTACTGAACCACCTTCCTGATCAACAGAAATAAATGGCTTTATTGTAAAACATTTATTAATATCAACAATTAGTTTTTTTACTTGTTTTTTATCTTTTATATTACATTCAAAAAGAATTATTCCGCCAGGTTGGACTGTTTCCAAAAATTGTTTTGTCTTCTTTGTTAAGGTATAGCCCTCAAATCCCACAAAGAATAATTGTCCCAGTTTTGTAGATAAATCTATAGTCACAAAGAAAATGATAGCAAAGTATAAGATTCTATGTTATTGCGAGCCAAACGAAGTGAGGCGTGGCAATCCAAATCGTTTTACACAAGTTAGAACGGGATTGCTTCGTCGCTAATGCTCCTCGCAATGACAAATTTGCAATAAAAAAAGAACCTTGCGGTTCCTTATATTTCTTCTTTAATTTAACGTGAATATATTATTCCACGCCAGGTGGCCTTTATAACATGGGGTATACCTGAAAAAAATAAAGGATTGTTTAACTTGCCAGCAGTTTCATTTCTCGAACAGCTTCTTTAATACCAACTATTACTGCCCTGCTAATAACAGAATGTCCTATATGAAGTTGTTCTATATCTGGCAGTTTTGCTATTGCTGCTGTATTTTGATAATTCAACCCATGCCCTGCATTTATTTTTAAACCTATGCTTTTCCCAAATTCAATTGCTTCTTTTACTGTACTTAATTCTTTATCATTTGGATTTTCAGCATATGGTCCTGTATGAACTTCTATAAAATCAGCTCCTATTTCTTTTGCAATTTGTATTTGTTCTTTATCAGCATTTATAAAAATGCTTATTGTTAAATTCTTTTTATGTAATTTTTCTAAGTATTCAGTTAAATATTTTTTTTGACCCGTTACATTTAACCCACCTTCAGTAGTTAATTCTTGTCTCTTTTCTGGCACAAGCGTAATAAGTCCAGGCTTTATTTTTGATACAATTTCAAGCATTTCATCTGTAGCTGCCATCTCCAAGGTAAAGAGAACAGAGTTACTAATGTCATCCTGAGTTTTAGCAAAGGACTCAGAATGACATAGAAGCTGGCTAAGCAAAAGGACATCTCTATCATTTATATGTCTTCTATCTTCGCGCAGATGAACAGTTATACCATCAGCTCCACCTTCAATTGCAAGCTTTGCTCCTAATATAGGATCGGGCTCTATAGTTTTTCTGGCTTCCCGTACAGTAGCAATATGATCAATATTTATACATAGTTTTGGCATATAGAAATTATAGCGATAATCTCTGTAGAAACATTGCATACAACGTATCTACAGAATATAATGTTTCAGATGACATTCAAAAATAATATAAAAAATATAGCAATAATCGGACTTGGTTTAATTGGTGGATCACTTGCAAAAGCTTTAAAAGGAAAAGGCTTCTCAATTACAGGAATCACAAAGAGTCCTAAAACAATAAGACTAGCACTTAAAGAAAAAGCTATTTCAAGAGGTTTTACAAAGTTAAGTTCAAAGGCATTAGAAAATATAGATATTGTTTTTATTTGTACTCCACTACCTCTGATAAAAGATTATTTAAATAAAATTTCAAAGTTAAATTTAAAAAATAGGATTATTATTACTGATGTTGGAAGTACAAAGTCAGAGATTTGCAAATATGCAAAGAAAATTTTCTCCACTCAATACTCCATACCCCATACTCAATACTCATTCATAGGCGGTCATCCAATGGCAGGTACTGAAAAATCAGGATTCACTGCATCAGAAAAAGATTTATTTAAAAATCGTGCCTGGATACTAACTCCTACAAAAAAAGACAATTCCACCCTTAATAAACTCAAAACAATAATTAACAAAGTGGGCGGGATTCCAATAATAACCACACCTGAAGAACATGATCGAGCAGTAGCACTTGTTAGTCACTTACCTCTACTTGCATCAATAGGACTTTGTCAGATTACAAAAGAATCTAATTTTAATAAATTAGCATCAATAATTGCTTCTAGCGGATTTAGAGATACCACAAGAATTGCTGGAGGGAATTCAGAAATGAATTCTAATCTTTTACTTTCAAATTCAATTGAGCTACAAAAATTGTTACCCGTATATTTAAAAGGATTAAATAATCTCCTTAAAATGGCAAAAACAAAATCAACAAATTTGTATAAGAAATTAAATATTGTAAGTGATTGGAGGAACCAGCTTTACAATTCAAGAGGGAAAAACAATCTTTTAAAAACATGGTAGATCACCTATCCTTCCTTTGCTAGAAACTTCACAACAAGATTCTTGATTAAAGTTTTGTATTATTTCATTTAAACTTTCTAACGAATCAACAACTGCTCTGCTTGGAATAACGAGGTTTGGCGGTATAGAAATGTTTTTTATAATCACATTATCTTCAATTAAACAATTTCTTCCAATATTAGAGCCTACAATCATTGTTTTATTACCAATAAACGTTTCATCAGAAATCAATGAAGGACCATATATTTCAACATAACTTGATATAAAGACTTTGTTACCTATAAATATATTTTTAGTTCTTCCTGGAGAAGATTCATCTGCAAGTATTAAAATTTTTTCTCTAATGTTAGTATCTTTGCCTATTACGATTATTGAACCACTTTTAGAGATGATCATGCTTTTACCTATATTTGTATTTCCTCCAACAAAAATTTCTCCAATAATTTCAGCCTCTGAATTACAATAAACATTTGATGCAAAATGTGGTTTACCCTTTCTAGGCAAAAAGGTCTTCCTAAGAATCGACCAATGATTCATAATAATGTCCTTTTAAATAATTCTGATAAAGCAAAAGCTAACTAAACTGGGAGTCTTATTGTCCTGTTCACCTAACTAATCTTTTTCTTATTTAGTACTTTTTATTATTGTAGATTATTTAACCTAATTTGTCTAGATGCATTGTAAAGATTTTCCATTAAGTTTTCTTTCATAGACCTTACCTAGTTTAAGAAGAATGGTTTATTCACTTACCATTTGGTTAATTCTATGTTTTTTTAATTTGTAAGATACCGGATTTGCAATTAAAATTGCACTGCTTTCCATAATAGTTTCAATTGCAATCAAATTGTTAGCTTTTAGAGTTTTTCCGGTAGCAACCAAGTCAATAATTGCATCACTTAAACCAAGTATTGGAGCCAATTCTACAGAACCATACAATTTTATTATTTCTGCAGACAATCCCTTCTTATGGATGTAATCATTTGCTAGTTTTGTAAATTTCGTAGCAATCTTTGCATTTGCAGGAAGAGCCTCGGATTTTTTATACTTTGAATTCTTTTTTACAGCTACAACCAGTTTACATTTACCAAAATGTAGATCTTTTAATTTTGCCACATCTGGAACCAGTTCTCCTAAAAGATCAGAACCTACAACCCCTATATCAGCACTTCCATGTTCAACGTAAACACTGACATCAGTAGGTCTCACAAGAATCCCTTTAACATTATTTTTTCTGTCATAAAAAACCAGATCCCTTGAACTCTCAGATTCAAAATTTATTCCTAAAGAAGATAAATACTTATACGTTCCTTCATGTAAGAAACCTTTTGGAATAGCAATTGTTAATTCTTCCTGATTCTTTTTCATAATTTTAGTGTTGCACTCTTATTCTTCTTATGAGATGTGCTTATAGCTAAGAACGTTTTCTTTACATCTTTTCCAGGAGAAAAAAGTTCTGGCAATTTACTCTTGTCAAATTTTTTACCTTGTAATTCAAGTGCTAATAGCAAATCTTCAAGGCAAAGAGAAAATCCGACAGCTGGAACATCCAGACCAAACTTGTTAATCAACTGATCATATCTACCGCCAGAACCAAGTGCCCTTCCAAGATAGGGAGTAATTGCTTCAAAATAAATTCCAGTATAGTAATCTACATCACTTGTCAAACTCAGATCAATTTGTATACTCTGACTAAATAAATTATTTATCTTTTCAAAGAAAGAAATAACTTTACCAAGTCTCTTTTTTAATTTGGGATGCTGTTTTATATGAGCGATGGATTCCTTTGTATTATTAGCTTTTATTAATCCATTCCAAAACGCTTTATCAGCCTTTGACAGTTTGGATTTATTTATAATAGACTTGAACAAAATTAAATCTTTCTTTGAAAGTGCTCTATATAGCTCACTTGCAACAACACCAAAGTATTTAAACAATTCATTCCAGAAACTTGTATGATTAACTGATAAAAGACATTTTTTTAATCCGAGTTTTTCAAGACTTTCAATTAGAATCTTTAAGCATTCCAGATCTGAAGCCCCCTCTTTCGCTCCAATTAGCTCAATGCCAATCTGATACAGCTCTCTTTCATTTGTAGTTTTTCTAGCATGATACCTGAAGACTTTTCCAACATAGTAAAACCGAAAAGGAAGTTTTTCTCCTTTCAATCTTTCTGCAGTAACTCTTGCTATCGGTGTAGTTAAATCAGCTCTTAAAGCAAGCAAATCACCATGTTGCCCAATAAGCTTAAAAGCAATGTCAGAAAGCTTTTTACTGCTCTGAGTTAAGGTATCCCAGTTTATTAATATTGGAGTCTGAATGGGCTGATAGCCCCATAATTCAAAGACTTTTACAAGAGACTTCCTAACAAATTCCTGCTTTGCAACTTCATCTGGCAACCAGTCTCTTGAGCCCTTTGGATTTCTTAGAAACTTTTTCATTTATTTTAATTATCTATTTCCGTTTACAGGTATTGGTTTCGGGGATTCTTTCAGTAAATCTCCGATTGATAATATAGCATTTTTAGCTCCGGTTATCACAGGGATTTCTCCTTCCCTTTGTTCAAGTTGTTCCAGGAATTCAAGCTCAGCAATTCTAGGATCAGCCTGAATTGCTTGTCCTTTTACAGCAAGAGCTTTTGCATCACCTTCACCTTCTATTATTCTTCTTTCTTTATCTCTCTCTGCTGTTTTTTTAATCCAGTTTTGTCTTTGAGATTCCTGAAGAGCAATTTGTTTTCTTTCAACTGCTTCCGCAAATCCCTGAGAAAAAACAATTCCTCTTATCAAAAATTCATCCAGGACTACACCACTTTTTAAGAACGAACTTCGGAGAGATTTCTGAGCATCCTGCGCAAGCCCCATTCTCCCTGAAGTGTAGACTGTCTCTATCGGATATTTTGCAACAATGTTTCTAAGAATGCTTCTTGTCTGTGGAACAATCAACTTATCCACATAATCTTTTCCCAAATCCTGGTGCAACGCCCAACACTTTTCCTGATCTAAATGAGCAATAACTGTTGCATCAATATCAATCTGCTGTCCATCATTTGTCTGGCACTTTATGGGAGCTCCAACACCTCCTATTTCATATCCATCAGTAAAACTATAAGGGATTTTTCTTACCTCATAGTTTGTAACTGTTTCAATAACAGGAATTACAATATTGATTCCTTCATTTAAAACTCTTTTCTCAACACCACCAAACAAATTAAAAACTACTCCAACATGCCCCGCAGGAACAACTTTTATCATTCCTCCACCAAAGACAAGAAGACCAACTATTATTGCGGTAAGTCCAATTGCTATAGAATTTTCTCTACTTTTATTCATTGTTTAAAATTAATTTTGCTCTCTTCCCATATACTTGTGCTCGCCTATATTTTACATATTCAGGATTTGCCCTTAATGCATTTACTCTTAAGCCAATTGCTTTTGCCTCTCCTTCTGCCTGTAAAATTTTTGCATCACGTTTTGCCCTTTCACTAGCTAGAACATATTCCATTTTTAGGTATTCCTGGAGAGCTTGTTGCTTTCTATCAATAGAATCCTGAAACTCTTTAGAAAATCTCACATTTCTAATCAAAACTTCTTCTACATCTATAAAATATTTTTTTGCAAGATCATTTTGTAGCTCCTGTTGAATTTGATTTTGGATCTCCTGCCTTTTCATGCTATAAACATCTTCAACAGGATATTCTGCTAGAACTTCTCTTAAAACTGATCTTGATTTTGGGAATAATACTTTATAAGCATAATAAGGCCCGACAAACTTATGAAGCTTCCATATCTCAAATGGATTTGGTCTTGCTCTCACAGAAAGCTCCACATCAACCCTTTGTCCATCAGAAGTTAGTGAATGAATTTCTGAACCAATAACTTTTCCCTGTTTGCCTTGTTCAGAAGTAAAGTTATAAGTAGCCTGTTTTATATCATAGATTGTTGCTGACTGAATAAACGGGACAATTATATGGATCCCTTCTCCAAGAATTCTTTTTTCTACTCCTCCAAATATATTAAAAATAACTGCTCTTTCACCAGCATCTACTCTTACAACTGAACCACTTAAAAACAATAAAATTAAAGCAACAAAAATGAAGTATCCCCAAAATTGCTTTAACCAAATTAAAAGACTATCCAAGTCCTGTATCCTCTTAGGATTTGGTGAAAAAAAGTCTGGGATTTCAATCTCAGGCATAACTAAGTCCTAAAATAGCATATATGTCCAACTTAAGATAATACCAGACAAAAGAAATGTTTAACATTGGTACTTTTTACCGGGAATTCATCTCTATCCCGGGAATAATAACGATATGGCAAGGAATAAAAACAAAGAATTAATTAGACAAATTGGGATTAATCCTGACAAGCCAGATTCCTTTCAATCTTCTAATGAACCATTAATGAATAATTTATTTCTTTGGTCTCAGGAAAAAATAGAATTTCAGGATTTAATTCAAAGTTTTTTTGGAGTTAAGGTACGTACTAAACTTGTTGCTATTTTACTTGATTTAGATGTTAATAACTGGATCGGAATTGGTGCTTCATGGCAACACAACAATCAAAATGGTCAAATCAGAATTGATTCAAAGCTAACTGAATTCCTTCTAAACAATGCCTTTGGAGAATCAACTACAAACTATCCTTTCAATATAAAAAAGCTTACTCAGCTTGAGTTGAATATTTTACAAACATTCTTAGGACAAATCGAAAATAGGATGAAAGAATTTTGGGAAGTAGATGCTAAACATCCACACTTAATGGATCTTATATATCTAGTCTGGCTAGTTGAGTCAGATGAAGGAGAACTTGGAAGGATTTGTTTTGGAATACCAGCGACTTTTAAACCTAAGAAATCCACAAATAAGGAAAATGTAGATTTTTCTGAACAGATCGACCTTAGAAAACTAGCTAATACGGGTATAAAAGTACCGATAGAACTTCAAGTTGGTACTACGAGACTCTCATTTAAAGAAATTAGATCCTTAGAATTAGATGATCTAGTTATATTTGAAGATAGTGATATTTCAAGATTTTATTGGCACTTAGGGGAAATAGGCCTCGTCTTACCAGAAGAAGATCACCCGATATTTTTAAAAGAAGTAAATAATATTGAAGAATTGGCAGATGAAATGATAAAAACAACAAAAAATCACGATGAAGATCCACTATCAAGTTTACCTTTAGAACTTTCTGCAGAATTTCAGAAAGTTTTCATTCCACTAAAACAAGTTTTAGAACTTAAGTCCGGTGGAGTTCTCCCTCTTGGCTCTGTATTAGATTCAGAACTTATTTTAACAGCACAGGGTAAGCCCGTAGCAAAAGGAGAATTGGTAATTGTAGGGAACCAATTTGGCATGAGAATTACTGACCTATTAATTTCCACTAAAAAATCTTCTAAGGGTTCAGGAGTTGAGATAGAAGATTTAATAACCGAACCACCAGGCAAGCAAGATAAGCCCAGAGGAGAAAAAGGCGGAAGCTTTGAGGATGAATTAAAAGATCTTGAGGAGATGTAATGGAAGATCTACTCAATATCCTAATAAAACTTGCTGTGATTTTCACAGGGTGTGGTTTTAGTTCTCTACTCGCATATTGGGCTGCACGTGAAGCAAAATCAATTCCTACATTGATTTTAGAATCCGAGCAAAAATTTGACAAAGGAAAGATTTTATTTACTAAGAAAGAAAAAGTAAGTTCTGAGTCAGGATTTTATGAAATTTTTATTCCTGGGAATAGTAAGAACAGAGGTTTAAGAATATTTTCTTGTCACAGAGGAATGAAGATTCTAACTAAATAAAAGGTTAGTCACAATGAATTGGGAAAATGCACTGCCAGACTTAGAACCATCACTACAAATCGTTGTTTTAATGGTCTTGTTATCAATGCTTCCACTCATGATAGTAACAATGACTCCGTTTTTAAGAATAAGCATCATTTTGGGATTACTAAGAACTTCATTAGGAACACAGCAAATCCCTCCAAACATGGTAGTCATTGGAATGGCAATAATCTTAACCAGCTATATTATGGGACCTACTTTAAATGAAATTAATGAAAAAGCTTTAATACCTTTAAGCAATCAGAGAATCACTGTCCCACAAGCTGTAGGAGAGGCATACAAACCTCTACGAAGATTCATGCTTAAACAAACTGAGACAAAAGATCTTGCTTTTTTCTATAGATTAAGCAATACTCCTAACCCTAAAAGCCCTGATGAAGTCGAGTTTAGACCGCTAATTTCAGCATTTTTATTAAGTGAGCTTAGAACATCATTTCAAATTGGATTTTTAATATTTATTCCATTTCTTGTAATAGATTTAATCATTGCTAACATTCTTCTTGCACTGGGTATGATAATGCTATCCCCAACAATTGTTTCATTACCATTCAAGCTATTAATTTTTGTTGCGGTTGATGGTTGGTCACTGATTATAAAAGGATTAGTGCAAAGTTTTAATTAATCCTGTTATAAACTTCAAAAAGGAGAGCTAGGGAATTGGATTGGATGCCACAAGCAGTAAAAGATGGGATAATTGTGGTTCTAATTATTTCAGGTCCACTTGTAGCAGCAGCAGCATTAATCGGGCTTGTTGTTGGTATCTTACAGGCAGCCACACAAGTTCAAGAACAAACACTAGGATCTGCATTAAAAATTATTGGAGTATTTGCACTTATTATTATTGGTGGATTCTGGATGTTTCAATACTTGAATCAATATACTTCAAGAACTCTTTCCACCGCCTTTACTATTGTTCCTAACCGAACACAAAAAGTAGTTCCTAAGAATTCTAAGGAAGGTGGGGATTTTGGAAATCAATTTAATAACAATAATTTCAATATTGAACCTCCTGAAAAAATCAAATCCAACCTCCCGGAAGGAGGGAGCATTCCTTCAAGCATTGAGTATCCAGGCAAACCTTCTACTCCTAAAATACCACCATCTGCAAGTAAGATTCTCCCGCCTTCAACTCCAAATATACCTTCACAACCTATAGCAATGCCAAATATTCCTATTTCAGACTTTCAAGAACCTATTTCATTTCCTACAATGGAACAACAGTCTGATGAAAGCAATATTCAAATGCAAACAGACGATTTTCCCCCACTGAACCTGGTCCCTGGAGATCCTATAAAAAAACAAATCACCAACCCGGATTTAACACAAAGAGAAGAAATTTTTTCAAATAACAATACAAAAGAAAAAGCTATAGATGACACAGGAAACCAAGCCATAGAAAGTTGGCTGGAATAAACCATGTTTGATTTTTTATTAACTCAAACAAAAATCCTTCAGCAACTTGGTGGATTGTGGATTATGACACTCCTTGTTTTTTCACGAACCATTGCTTTTGCCAGCACCGCACCCTTAATGGGGCACAAGAGCATTCCTGCAATGATCAGAATTGCATTCTCAATCTCAATGACACTAATCATGCTGCCAAATTTAAATGTGCCTGATGCTCATCCAAAAGATTTTGAGCTCGTTTATTTAATTGTTATCAATGTTATGATTGGGCTTTTTATAGGCTGGGTATCACATCTTGTCCTTGAGATTGGCAAAGCAGCAGGAGAAATGGTTGATATGCAAATGGGATTAAATGCAGCCACAATATTTGATCCAGGGACACAAACTCAATCAACAATTATAGGAAAATTTTTTGATAGCCTTACATTAGTACTTTTTATCTCAATTGGCGGAATGGAAAAAGTTATTGAGGGATTATATAGAAGTTATAATGCTTTCCCTTTATTAAGCTATCATCTCAACATCAGCTTTGATAAATTATTAAAGGCCACTTCTGATGTTATTGCTATAGGATTTTTAATCGTCTCTCCTATAGTAGTTACAATCCTTGCAATTGATTTAATCTTAGGATTGATGTCCAGAGCCGCTCCGCAAATAAATGCATTTCAAATTAGCTTTTCAATAAAGCCTACTATTGGAGTTGTTCTTTTAGTGCTTCTTCTGCCAGCTCTGTTTCAGGTTTTAGCCAGTCTGTTCAGTAACCCAAACAGGTTTTTCTAATGTCATTGCTTCGCCTCACGTTGTTCGGCTCGCAATGACATAAAACCTACGCTATAATCTTCTTATGAAGCTGACTACTAAAGGACAATATGCTATTCAAGCAATGATTGACATTTCCATTCATTGTGCAAAATCAAAAGATCCTATTTCATTGCGTGAAATAGCAAATAACCAGAACATTCCTCTTCCATTCCTAGAACAAATTGCAATAAAATTAAGGCGTGCAGGCTTAATAAAAAGTACTAGAGGTCCTTCGGGAGGGTACATTTTATCAAGGGACAAAAAACAAATATCTCTTGCCAGTATTATGGAAGCTGTAGAAGGACCAATTAACATTGCTCCAAATACCGGCAAAGATTATGATGTAACTGTCCAACTCTGGCAAAAATTAAACAGGAGTATCCTTACTATTTTAAAATCAATAACATTAGAAGACCTATACTACGACTCAATAAGTTTTAAGGCTTCAAAAGACAACCAGGTTTATGTCCAATAACAAAAAAACAATATACGCAGATAATAGTGCAACCACAAAAGTAAGAGATGAAGTTGCAGAAGTCATGCTTACAGTTTTAAAAGAAGATTATGGAAATCCATCAAGCATACATCAATATGGGAGAAAGGCTAAATCCTGTTTAGAAGAAGCCCGAAACAACATCTCCTCATTACTCAACTCAGATGAAAAACAAATACTTTTTACAAGCGGTGGAACAGAGTCAAATAATCTAGTAATTTTTGGCATTTCCAAAATGTGGGAAGAAGGTGCTTTTAAAGCAAAAGAGAAACATATTATGACCACAAAAACAGAACATCCATCTATTAAAGAACCTCTTGAATATCTTGAAAACAAAGGCTGGAACATTACCTGGCTTAATGTTAATAATGAAGGGTTTATTGATCTGGAAGAACTGAAGGCTAAGATCTCTTCAAAAACGTTGCTTGTATCAATAATTCATGCAAACAATGAAATTGGGACCATTCAAGATTTAAAAACAATTTCAAAGATATGCAAAGAAAATAATGTTTTTTTTCACACCGATGCAGTTCAATCATTCGGAAAACTTCCCTTTGATTTAAGTACCTTAAATATTGACTTCATGTCAATATCAGGTCACAAAATTTATGGACCAAAAGGAACAGGCGTTTTATATATAAAATCTATAAATAATTTACCACCTATTTTTATTGGCGGTGGACAAGAAAGAAACCTCAGATCAGGCACTGAGAATCTGGCTGGCATAGTTGGATTTGGTACAGCTGCAAAATTACTAAATAAAGAGATTATCCCAAATGCACAAAAGCTACGAAAGCTACAAATTGAATTGATGGAAAAATTTTCTAATCTGAATAATATATTAATTACAGGTCCAGGACTTGAGAAAGTAAGACAAAATATTCCTATTGAAACTTTTTCTTTCAGACTTCCTGGACACATTAGCATTTGCTGTAAAGGCATTGAAGGAGAAAGTCTGGTTTTACAACTAGACTTAAATGGAATTGCTGTAAGCTCTGGCTCTGCATGTTCAAGCAATGATTCTTCTGATAGTAAATCTGTAATAAGACCTTCACATGTTTTACAAGCATGTGACATTCCTAAAGACTATATAAAAGGATCGTTGAGAATTACCCTTGGAAAAGACAACTCCAAAGAAGAGATTTTACAAATATTCGAAACAACTCACAATATTATCGAGAATATAAGAAAGAAGAATGCGAATTCTTTACGTCATTGCGAAGAGACACAAAGTGCCGACGAAGCAATCTCCGAACGTTTATGAGATTGCTTCGTCGGTTCTGAAGAACCTCCTCGCAATGACATGTCAAGAAGAAATCTTCCTCATAATCTCTTCATATTTTTCTCTATGACCAGTTTTTATTGAGAGTTCAAGTGCTCCGGTTAAATCTCCCCACTCTAGCAACTTATCAATTTTCTTGACAGCTTCCTCTTCGTGTAAAGATTCCATTTCAAGCTTTTCTTTATGTACTCCTTTGCTAATTTTTAAATCTTTATTTAGAGTTAAAGGAATCAGGCTCCCTTCTCCAATAGTTAATTCTGGTTGTTTACGAAAAGCTCTTTCTATAAACGAAAGTCCAATCCCATCAAAACCACCCCAAAAAAAATCTTTAATTCCATTTTGATATGCCGACAATAATCCACTTGCAAGAAATCCAGCCCCATATCCAATTCCTAATGTTAGAGGTCCACTTGCCGTAGTTAAAGCGGTAACAGATCTTACTGTACTAGCCAGATCACTATTCACATGAGGAGGGTAAGCAGACTTAAAATTTGGTGAGCTTGCTGATAATGAAATTTCTCGTCCATCATTTAGATAAAGTTTATCAGTTAAGAATTCAAGAGCCCCTGCTCTAGATGCTCTTCCAGATTCTGATACTTTTGACACAGAACCTGTAATGAGGAGGTTAGGAGTTTCCTTATCAACTACATTGAATAAGACTTTGCTACCTTGCTCAGATTCATTTGAAGATACATCGCTTTTTAAAGCGACATTTATAGTTGTCCCTTTTTTAATAACATCATAAGATTCCAACAAATCAGGCTGGACTCTGTATACATCTAAATCTGAGATTTCATTTGCACTAACTGAGGCAACATTGGCACAAAAAAACATAATCAACGTTAAACAAACAGTAAATTTAAAAATCCTTACCATTTATTCACCATCTGAGGATCGGTTGGCTTGAATAACAGTAACCCCGGAACCTCCGCCACCCAGCAAAGAACTATTAGTACCACTTCTTAAACCTTTACTTTGATGACTAATTCTCCTAAACATATGATCTTGAAGAATGAAAGTACCAACATTTTGCCCGACTACATAAACAAGGGAAGAACCTACTGTGTGCAAGAAATTTCTAACTGCTTTTCCATGTGAAGCTCTTACCTCTATTCTATCGTTAGGTCTTAGAGCAATTTGATCAAGCTTAGTCCCACTTTGAAGCAGGTTATCAAGATTATATTCTTTCCACCTATAAACTCCTTTATCATCAAATCGTGCAATTCTTACTTTTTTAGTAGTGCCAACTACATCTGTGCCGCCAGCACTTCCAATTGCATCAAATATAGTTGCATCATTTGGTAGTGTGAAATTCCCTGACATTACAACATCACCAACTACATTTACAGCAACTTCCTGATAAGCAAGCCTTCCAAGCAAGACGACATTCCCTTGTGCTTGATCTTCAATTTTGTCAGTTGATAAAACAAAAACCGCATCTCCCGGTTGTAAATTTACATCTTCAAAAGCTCTATCTCCAGTTACTAGAGCTTTTAAATCTACGATTCTCTTTTCAGAATTACTTCCTCTTGTTACAGTTATTGCTCTTATATCTGCCCTTGGTTTTAATCCACCTGCAAGCTGAATAACCTGTGTAAGAGAAAGTTCAAAAGTATTTGTTGTCGTAGCACTTGTCTTTCCATCTTCAGCCTGAGTCGTTGATGTTTCAACTTTGTACACCCCAGGGTTTACAATCTCACCACCTATATAAATGTTTATTGGTCTGTATCTGCTTAACTGTACAAATACAAGTGGGTTTTTTAATGTTTTTCCAAATAATTCCCTAATTTCATCAGACAACTCATTAACTGTATATCCAGCAGCAAGCAAGCTGTACTGCGTACCATCTGGCAATGGAATAGAAATATATCCATCAGAAGAAACAACCAAATCATATCTTTCAACCTGACCAAATAACTCTCTTAGAGTTCGATCAACAATAGATAGTTGATCTCCCGGTCCAACAATATATGGTGGAGTTAGTGTAACTTTCATTTTCACTTGCTTCGGCACCACATCAATTAAAGATTCTGATTCCTGAGCAAAGCTTAAATTACAAAGAATATTTTGAATCAAAAAAGAAACAATAAGAATTATATGAAATACTTTTTTCCAATCTTTGTATTTTTTATTCTTCATATGATTCCTTGCTATGCTGCAGATTGTGAGATGTATCTGTCAGGATCACCATAACCGTAATAACCATACCCACTCAATACACTATTTGGAACACCATTTAGTATTACCCCCGTAGCAGTTACATTTGTTTTCTTTAAAAGATCAATAGATACCAGAAGTTCTTTTCTGGAAGTTTTGTTATATCTTGAAATCAACGCAACAACATCTGCATAACGTGCCAGTAGTAGTGCATCAGAGAAATAACCTAGTGGCGGAGTATCAATTATAACCAAATCATAAATATGCTGAGATGTTTCAAGTAATTCTCTCATTTTATCTGATTCAAGCAATTGAACAGGGTTTGGAGGGATGTCACCACCTGGCAAATAATCAAAACCAATAATTCCTAGTATACTCTTCTGAACAACATCATAAAAATCAATTTCATTAATTAAAGTGTTACTTATCCCTACCGCATCTTTTGGTCTTGCCAGATACTTATATAATGAAGGATTTCTAATATCAGCATCTATTAATAAAACCCTCTTCCCACTTTGAGCATAGGTAATTGCAAGATTTACTGATACCGTAGATTTACCTTCTCCTTGAGTTGAACTTGTTACAAGTAACAGTTTTTTATTACCTGTTAATGAAAGGAAAGAGAGATTAGTTCGTAACGCATGAATAGCTTCCGTAAAATCAGAACGTGGTTCCTGATAAACTACAGGCAAATCACTTATATATGTACTTGGGAGCTGTCCTAAGAATGGACAACCAAGATTTTTTGGTAAAGTATCAACACTCTTTATTACATCATCAAAATATTCGACCAAATATATTACAAGAGCAGCAAGGCATAACCCAATAATAAAACTAGTAAACAGTGTTCTTGAAACATCAGGCCATTTAGGCTTTGTTTCTAACGATGGTGGATCTATGAGTCTAATGTTTGTAATATGTGAAGCTATTACTCCCTTCATTCTTGATTCAATTAATTTACCTTCAATTTCTTCCAGTCTTTTTTCAGCGACTTCATTTTGTCTTAGTAATTGATTATAAATATATTTTTCATTAGGTAATTTATCTAACTTTCTTTGAAGATCATCAATTGCTCCCTGAACAACAATCAATTGTTGTTCAGCAGCAAGCTCAGCAGTTTTTGTCTGAAGCAAGGTTTTTGTAAGTTCTGCTCTAAATGGATCTGCCGCGAAATTAAAAGTATCAGGGGATACTTCTTTTCCAACTAATTCATTTAATCTTTCTGCTATTAATTTCTTATCACCTTCAATTTGTTGATTCACTTCTTCCAACTGATAGTGTCCGGGCTTAACTTTTGTTTGTAGTTTGACCAACTGTGCTTGTTTTTCATACAAATCTTTTCTTAAAGCTCCAAGAAATGGATCCTGATTAACTGTTGTATCAAGAATAGCTTCATCTAAACCTGACATTAACTGTTTTGCTGCTTGTTCAGAAGCAGATTTTGCTTTTACATAGTCAGTATCAATTGAAAGTTTAAGACTCTTTAAAGAATAAGCAGTTCTTATTAATTCATTATTAGATTCAAGTCCAACATTTTTACTTCTCTGTTCAAACTCCCTCAATCGTTTACTTGCATCCAGAGCTTCTCTTTCCGCTCTATTTCTTTCTTTTTTTAAAAACCTTATGGCACTTGCTGTATCACTTGCTTTTAATTCTATAGTTTTTTCTATGTAACTATCTGTTATTGCTTGTAGGATATCTTTTGCTTTTTTAGGATCTGGGTCTTGATATCTTAACTCCACAATATCAACGTTTCTATCTGCAGACACTGTAAGATTTCCACTAAGGCTTAAGTAGCTTAAATATTGTCCTTTTTGCGGTCCTTTCTTATAACGTAAATTAAACCTACGAATAACTTTTTCTAATATTGTTGATGACCTCATAATTTCAATTTGAGTCTGGATCGGATCACTCAATCTTGCAATTGATTTAAATGGTTGAATTGAATCACTATTATCAAACCCAAGATCTTTTGCTTCAATAAGTAACCTATCTCTACTTTCATATATTGGAGTGACCGTAAGAGCATAAATCAAAGCTATAGTTGGTACTAAAAAAATAATTAGCAGGCCCAATCTTAAATGGATTCTAATTGCTTCGTAAAAATTCAAATTTCAACCCCTGTCATCTAAATATTCACAAATAAAAAACTGTTCTAATGTATAGTTACCCCCTGTCCTCTAGGGTTAAACTGTTATAGATTAAACATATGAAATAAAATTTACAGTTAATCCGAATCAATTAGCAGGATAGCCCTATTCAAATTATTTACTGAACCAAGCCAAAAGAAGTTGCAAGCAGAGCCTGATCATCTAAAACAATATTTCCCGGTCCTGCTCCTACAGTTAAACCACTCCACATATTATCTATATACTTTGGTATAACAGTTGCAGCAATATGGTAATCATTTCCTATCTTATAAACATCATCAATTGTAATTCCTACAAATCCTTGAACAGTAACATTATTTGTAAACCCTTGATCTAGTGTAATAATTGGAGAAACAAATGTTTTCCCTTCAAAGTAAGTAGAGTCAAGCTGATTATAAACACTAGTTAAATTACCATTACTAATTTGAAAATGTTCCCCAACCATTAATGCTGGAGGTGAAACTCCTATAGATTGATTTTGGAAATAATCAATTATTTCTTTAATATCACTTGCATTTGCATTGTCCGAATTAAAAGAAGTAAAGTATGAGTTTGCAATTCCAGATTGAACTAAGTCAATCATATTATTATTATTATTTGCAATTGAAAGCAAAGAGCTATTCAATGCTAATGGAAACCCTCCTCCAGGAGCCATATTTCCTGCTATTTGCTTTGCAGCTACTGCACTTTCTGATATCTGGATATTATCAATCATAAAAACAATTGCAAGAAATGGGACTGATTTATAGGAGTAATAAACTCTTATTGCATTTGTAGAAGGACTTACTTCATTTTCAACAAAAGTCATTCCATTAAAATCATAGCTACCAACCTGAATAGAAACATCAGGATTATCCAGAGTCAAAGTACTATATGAAGGTAAAAGCATTGAGAGATTATCATTTAGATATTGAAGTGCTGTATTTTTTGCATTATTAATATCTGTCGAATTACTTAATTGAGACACTCCTGCAATACTTGCAAAATCAACAGCATTTTTTATTCTTGTTCTCAACGAATAAGATTGACTGACATCAATAACAAGACTTCCCAAACCAAGTATTGAAGTTAACAAAATAGCAAAAAATGCCACCGCAAGACCTCGTTCATTTCTATTGATAATGTTAAACATGTGAGACCTCAGATCTTGCTATAGAACTGCTTCTTACAACTGGACTCCAGGATTGATTTGAATTAAGTAAGCCAAATGGATTGATAATTGGAGTGTAATTATATTGAACCTGTACTGTAATTGTTGAACCAACATTCTTCTGCGCTCCGGGAGCAGGTGTAATAATCAAAACAAATTTTGAAACATCAGGCAAGAGCTCACTTGCACCTGATACATCAATTAACTCCTGCTGAGTATAAACCGATGTTACAGATGCATACCTTGCAGTAGTTCTGGATATTTGATTAAGGGTATTTGTTAAATATAGAACATTTCCAAATTCAACTATAAAAAAAGTTACACTAAGAAGTATAGGTATTAAAATAGCAGACTCAACCATTACACTTCCTGTAAAAGATCTATTAAAATAGTTTTTATATATCATCATGACAATGTTAGAGCTTATACTCCAGCTTTCTATCTAATAAGAATTCTATATAAATTAAGAGCTTTATAGTTTACGATCAGGATTATCTCTAGCCATTTCAGCGCTATCCCAGACTATGTTCATAAGATCACAAGTTTAAAGAATTATTCTGAGTATATTAATAATGAAAAGTAAAGTAAAACTTTGATAAGAAATAAACTTTAACTTTTTATTTATGCTGGTTACCCCTGATTATCTAATAACAAGGGTTAACAATAGGTATATTTGCTCTATCAATTGGGTATGTAAAAATCATGTGTTAATTATAGGGAGGTAACTATATGAACAAATTAGTCCAATTTATAAAAGATGAAGAAGGTGCATCAATGGCCGAATACGCTCTTCTTCTGGGATTAATTACAGTGGCAATTGCTACAGTAATTACTGCATTTGGATCAAAGCTCAGCACCGTTGTTACAAACGCTACCGGCGTTTTAAAATAATCTTAGTTAGGCACAAGAAATTCTTAATTTTGTTCATTTGAACATCTCCAGAATAATTGTGCCTTTTCTATTTAATACTAATATTTAATAGAGATATCTCTATTGCCTTAATACTATTAAGGTGTGGCATCAGCTAAACAAATCATTACTTAAGTATGATTTAGCTTAGGAGGCTACACTTATGAATATCGTTAAATTGTTGCTCCAGGATGATGAAGGGGCTTCAATGGCAGAATATGCTCTTCTTCTTGGATTAATTACTGTTGCTATCGCTACAGTAGTTACAGCATTTGGATCTAAACTTGGTACAGTTATTACAAGCGCTACAAATGTACTTAACTAAGAACTGTTAAATTAAATAAACATAATAAGCTATTCATGGATTAGTACATTCTTCTACAGGGTAAATAAAATTTATCTAAAAATTGTAGGAGAATCTTATGAGTAGCTTATTAAATTTTATAAAAGATGAAGAAGGTGCATCAATGGCTGAATACGCTCTTCTTCTGGGAATAGTAACTGTAGCAATAGTCACTGTACTAACAGCTTTTGGTTCTAAAGTTAGCACAAGCATTACCAATGCAACAGATGCCATTAAATAAGCATCTTATTAATTAAAAAAATGCTAGAGAAATTGCAAAATGATAAACATTGGGGTTGATAATTTATTTCTTTTATTAATAACACTTACAGGTGCAACATATGATTGGAAAGCAAGAAGAATCCCAAACTGGCTTACATTTGGTGGACTAGCAATAATTCTTTCATTCAATACTTTTCATTTTGGGACTGAAGGCTTTATAAATTCTTTATTAGGTTTTGTATCTGGCATTGGGCTTTTACTCATCCCATATTTACTTGGTGGAATGGGGGCAGGTGATGTAAAACTTCTTGGAACTGTTGGTGCAATAGCCGGATATAAAGGAATTGTTGTTATCTTTTTTTACACTGCAATCAGCGGATTGATTATTGGCATTATTTGGCTAATTTTTACCCCTGATCGTCTTAAATTTCTGATAACAACAGGACAAATATTACCAACTGTAGATAAAAAACAAAAAGTCCCCTATGGTATTGCTATCCTAATGGGAACAATTCTATATATAATGTTTGGAGTGAATAATATTTTTAACATAATCACATGGCAGTAAATCCACAATCATTTACCCCAAAAACAAAGAACAAATTAAGTTCTCTAATTGTAATGATTATTATTGCAATTTTCTTAGGCTTAATCGCTGCTGTTGGTATTTGGCAATATTTAAATAAAACTCAACAACAGGTAAAAGAGTTTACTGTTACAAGAGCAGTAGTAGTAGCAAGTAAAGAAATTCCGGCTGGAAAAAGTATTGAGGAAACTGATCTTGCTATAAAACAATTACCCGCTAAAACAATTCCAAAAGACTATCCAAGTTCAATTGATTCTATAAAAGGACGACTTGCAAAGCATACAATTGGACCTGAAGAAGTAATCACAGAGAGTAGATTGGTTGGTCAGGGTGCTGCTGGAGGCTTACCAGTAGTGATTCCTGCTGGTAAAAGAGCAATCACCATACGTGTAAATGAAGTAGTTGGAGTAGGTGGTTTCATTAATCCTGGTGATTTTGTTGATATCCTTGCAACTTTAAAGAAAAGCGATGAGCTAACCCTCTCAAAAACCATTTTGCAAAATGTTCAGGTTATTGCCGTAGGAGATAAAATATTCGATCCAAGCACTTATTCAAATCCTCAGCCTAAAATCGTTTCTCAAGTAACATTTGCTCTATCACCAAAAGACTCTGAGAGACTAGCCCTGGCATCAGAAACCGGTCAGATTCATCTGGTTTTAAGACCACACAGCGAAAAAGAATTGACTACTACTACAGGAGCTAACCTGGAAGATATTTATGGCTACATAGCTTCTGGAAATCAAGCCATAAATATACCAATAATTCCAACTACAAGTGGTTCAAATATTGATAGGAATTCTATTGAAATTATTTTAGGTGACCAAAAAACTTATTATTATTATTAATTCTTCTTTTTCTTATAACAATTCATACTAACCTTATATGTATTCTTAATCACTAAATCAACTTATTAATTTAGTTAATATTAGGGTACATTATAAATAATATAGATCTTAAAGAAAGTTAGTAAAAAACTGTTTTTTGATCTTAAGAGAGGCACTATATGTTTTTGCGAATAATTTCTAATCGTTCACATAAAGGAAGTGTAATGGCTGAAGCAGCTTTAACTATTCCACTCTTGCTGGGTATTACTTTTATAATTATTGAGTTTGGTAATGTTTTATACTTGACAAACACATTAAATCAAATCTCAAGATCGGCAGCTAGGTCTGCCTCTGTAACACCCTCCTATACACAACAAGGATTAATTGATGCCTCCAGAGCCTCCGCTCTACTTCCTGACATTTCAAAATTAACTCTCAATGTAACTCCAGCTCCCGGGGCTGTAAGAAGTATTGGAGCAACCATAACAGTAACAGCACAATATAGTTATATACCTCTTATTAATCCATTTGGATTTTTTAATTCAAATCAAACTTGGGCACCTACAATTAGAGGTATTTCTGCTGCCAGATCGGAGGTCTCAAGCTAATGATACGAAATAATAAAGGAGTAGTAGCTGCGTTGCTTGTACTAATGATTCCTGTTGTTCTTGGAATGGGAGGTTATGTAACAGATTTATCGATTCAATATTTAAATAGGACTAGAATAGAAAATGCAATTGATTTTTCTGCTCTTGCTGGCATTTCTCAATTAGCAAATCAATCTAATGTAAGCAATGCTAAGCAAGCTGCACTTAACTATTTAAATACTAATTTAACAGCTTCATTGTCATCGTTTGCTTCTTTATCTTTAAACAGTCCAGGACTTTCAATTCAAGCAGGTGTTTACGACTTTATTAATATGTCTTTTACTTTAGATGAACAAAATCCTAATATAAATGCACTTAAGATTTCTTATACCTATAACTCACCAACATTTCTTTCTCAAATATTTATGATAAATAGTGTAAATGTAACTGAAAGTGCTACAGCTGCAAAACAGCCTGCTGGCTGTGCTTCACCGGGAACAGGTTTTCCAATTACAATAGATGTCTCTTCTCTAGATACTGCTGCACAAAATAATAATATGCTTAATCTAAGTATAATGAATCAAAGTTATTGGACTCAATTTACCAATATTAATCCCAGTACTACTGATATTAATAATATAATTGATTACTTTCAATCTGGTAATGGGACAAAACCTCCCGGTGTTAGCGTAAACGATAATATTAGAATAAACGATGGAAATATGAATGCTGTATTTATGACTCTGGATCCTGCTGTTTTAGTGGGAATGAACTATATATTCTCTGTAGTTACTGTAAATTCGTCTACCGATGCAACTATTAATGCTTTTGTAACAGCAACAATTAATAATATTGTTAGCAGCATGGGTCAACAATATGTAACTATAACAATAGTGCCAGGAAACATAGATAATGCCTTTGGTGGGCTGCAAATATGTTCAGGTCAAGCTAATGTAAGTTCAAGCAATCAGTTTCTATTATCAGATGCCTTTGGAATAGTCCAATAAATAAAAATGAGTAGGCTTAGCCCTATTTCTAGGTCTACAACTTTATAGGGGAAACAATAAAAATTATTTCCTAAGATGAGTATAATTCTTAATAGAACTACCCTAAAGAAGTGGAGAGGAAGATATGAAAAAAATCTTTTCTAAAAATTTTCTTATAATTAGCTTAATTTTATCGCTTTTGTCATTTAATAATTTTGCACTTGCTGAGTGCATTACTGTGGGAAAACCAGTTGGGGCAGAATGTCATTTTGAAGACTGCGAATGTGCAACAGATGTTTGCCTAAATGGATTATGTGTAGAATGTGCAGATGACACTGATTGCCAAGATAGCAAACAATGTGTTGCTAATAAATGCGAGTAAGCCTTCTAATTTAATTTTTTATTTTCCCTAGTCAATCTCATGGCTTCTTTAGCCTGAGAATATTTTTGCATTTCTTTTTGCCAAGTTTGTTTTAGAGATTCCTGATATTGTGACAATTCAATTTGCTTCTTCTTTTCACTTTCTATTTTTCTTGTAAGCTTCTCTTTTTTTCTTTCTTCTTTTAGCTTTCTTTTTTCTTCATTACTAATTCTAGCTTTGCCTTGCCAGAAGAAATTTTTACTTTGTTTCATTTGATCATTCTTTTTTGAATCATCTGAGTTTTCTATACTTTCTTTAAAATCCTTCTCAAGCTTTTTGTCTTCAAATCCATTTTTAGCTCTTTTTTGAAGCTCCAACCACTTAGAATTATCAGGCTTATTTGATACTTCTGACAATTCTTTTATAGGACTTTCTTTCGGGACTACCTCTTCAATCTGCTTTATTTCTTTTTGCTTCAATTGTTCTGAAAGCTTATTTAACTTATTTTCATTTAAAGATTTTTTATCACTCTCATCTAACAATGGATTATTATATTTTCCAGCATCAATTGGTTCTTTATTATCAGGACCTTGCTCATCCATCATATCTATCTGTGGTTTAAGCGGTGGCACTTGATTAAACTCATTATATGGAATCTCTGGATTTTTAAACTGAGCTATTTTATTTGGATCAGTTGCCCTAACAATCACTGGAGAAACAACTACCAAAAGCTCTGTCTGACCTTTTGTAAAAGACTTACTTCTAAATAATGTCCCTAGAATGGGTGCATCTCCAATACCAGGGACTTTTCTTAGACTTCTTGTATTATCTTCTCTAAGTAAACCACTAATGGCAAAAGCTTGTCCTGAATAAAGTTCAACCTGAGTTTGTGTTCTTCTTGTTCTAAATGCAGGTGGTCTTACAGAAGTTGATCCGGGAGGAACGACTAAATTTGAGAGCTCCGTATCTATATCCCTGATTTCAGGAATTAATTGTAAAAATATTTTATCGTCACTAGTTAGTGTAGGTAATAACGAAAATTTGATTCCAAAAGGTTCATAAGTTACATCCTGACTTGCACCACCAGCAGTAAAAACAGATCTTAAAATTGGGACTTCGCCACCTGCTAGAAAAGAAGCTGGCTCTCCATTTGCAATTACAAGATTTGGCTCTGCCAGTGTTTTAATTTCTCCTCTTTGTTGCAATGCCTGTATAATTGCACCAATACCATTTTTAGGATTAAAAATTACTCCTGTAACTCCCTGACCAATCTCTTGAGAAAGGAATGAACCATGACCAGCTCCATTTGCAAAAGAAAATTCAGAGCCTGTCTGTGCGCTTCCCGCCATAAATGACATCAATCCTACAATTGAACCTATACCACCAACAGTTTGACTTATTCCATTTCCACCAACAAAAGTACCAGCACCAAGAGTATTACCACCAGCAATTGTATTAAAGCCTAGATTTCTTGCAGCAGATCTATTGATTTCATAGAACCTTATAGCCACAGATATTTGAGCAGGATTGTCAACAGTTAGAAAACTTATAACTGAACCTCTTTGAGTAGTAGCAATTACCCCTCTGCTTAGATTTGCATATCTATTAGAAGTAAATCTTAAAGGATCTCGTGCACCAAATGCAGTCGCTGAGCCTTGAGAACTCCCAGACTGAGAGTCTGAATTACTATAAATATCATATCTACCGGAAAGTCCATCTACAATTTGACCTCCGGGTTGACTTATAATTTTTATTCCCTGATCACCAACATATGCTCCTGCAACCTGAAGAGCCCTTGCAATTATTTCTGCATTTGAAACTGCCCCTTTTAAAACAATCTTTCCAGTGGTAGCATTTGAACCTGCGCTTGAAGGACCAGTTGCTGGTTGACCACTCGGTGATGGTTGGCTAGCTGCATTTGGATCTGGAGAAGCTGCCCCTCCTTGTGAAGCTGGATTTGAAGCTAAGGTACCACTTGGTGGAATGTATTCAACTATAATGTTTTTGTCTAACTCACGCAATTGTTTAGTCAACAACTCAATATCAGGCCATACTGAAACATCAAACCTGCTTGGTTTGTCATTCCCTTTTTCCCAAATCAATACAGTACTGGTGCCAAGTTGCTTAGCTCTAGAAAATATTTCCTTTTCATTGAGGATCTGGATATCAACAATTGACGGATCACTTACAGCAACTCTTGAAACAGGCTTATCACTAAAAACAACTTCACCCTTACCTAAAATTATTTTCTTATCCTGTGTTTTATCTTGATAAAAATCAGCTTCTAAAAAATAAACTTTGGAATTTGCAGGAAGCAAAAAATTTAAGATCGTTAAAACTACTAAAAGATATGATTTGATTAAAAGTTTTATTGAGGCGGAAGTATTAGTTTTCATAATCACGATAACGATTAGAGAACCAGCATTTAAAGAATTTGTTCCATACAAAAGAATCAGTTATCTTGCTCAAGATAAGACTATTCTTAATCTCTAATCGTGATATTCACTATGACATTTTTCCCAGTGTTGAAACTAATTTAACAATTGGTGGACCCATTGTAACGGCCATTATCACGGGAAATATAAAAATTGCAAGTGGAATCATCATTTTAATAGTCATTTGAGCAGCTTTTTCTTCTGCTTTTTGTTTTCTACGTACTCTTAAAAATTCAGCTTGGTTTCTAAGTACTGTACCTACACTTGCCCCAACTTTTTCAGATTGAACAATTACCCTTGCAAGATTTTTTAATTCCTCCGAATTTGCTCTTTCTCCAAAGTTTGCCCAGCATATTGCTCTTTCTTGTCCCAAGCTTAATTCTCGGTTAGTTAAAATTATTTCTTCAGTAAGTTCTTTACCCTTTGAACCAAGATTTGAAGCTACTCTTAAAAGTGCTTGATCAATTCCCATACCAGCCTCCGTACATATAACCAGCAAATCAAGTGCATCAGGTAATACTTTATCAATACTCTGCTGTCTCTCACCAGCAATTTTGTCAACAAACATATTTGTACCTATAAAGCCAATTGCCCCCGTAACAAAAGCAAGTCCAAAAGCAGCCTGTATATCTTTACCAAGAATCGAGCAAGCAAATAGAACCCCACCAGCAAGTGAAACAGCAACAGCAGACTTTATTGCATAAAAGAACTGTAATGATTTTTTACTCCTAAATCCAGCTCTGATTAATAGTTTTCTCATCTGAGATTGTTTGTTATATGGAACCTTTTCAGCCATCCAGTTTCCAACCTGTTCTCCCAATGGAAGTAAAACTCTTCTTGCAAATGTTTCATCCTTATCTGGACTCTGCTGAGCTCCGTACAAACCAGTACTTCTTTCTGAAAGCCAGAATTTTAATCTTTTATTTATTTCTTTTGACTGCGAAGAAATCTCTTTCATTCTATAGGCAATAAGCAAAAGGAGGAAAATCAATCCAAATGTACATAAACTAATTAATATAAATGCAAAGGAACTCATTGTTATACCTCAAGTTTTGTAATTTTCTGAATGACTAAATAACCAAAAGTCATTGAAATTGCACATCCAATTAAAATAATTTTTCCAATGGGATCAGTAGCAAACGAATTGTATACAGCTGGAGCCAATAGATTCAATACAATATATAAGCCAATCGGAAGAACTAATAATAAAACTGCAGATGCCTGATTTTCTGCTGTTAAAGCTTTAATCATTCCTTTTAGTCTGAATCTTTCTCTCACTGTATTTCCTATACTTGAAGTCAGTTCAGCCAGATTTCCACCAAGCTCCCTATTTATAATTATTCCAGTACATAAGATCTGGACATCCATAGTGTTTACTCTTCTTGAAAGATTGTTTAAAGCTTCACTTATCGGGAGTCCAAGATTAATTTCAATAATAACTTTTCCAAATTCTTCACCAATTGGTCCAGGGAATTCTTCGGCTAAATGCTTTAGAGCAGCCTGAACATCCAATCCTGCACGAACATCACTACTAATCAAATCCAGTGCTTGAGGGAGTTGCTGAACAAATGCAGCTGTCCGCCTTTCTTTTAAGAACGTGAGTAAAATATACGGAACTATAGCTATACCAAATCCCACAAATGGAATATGAAAGAATATATTCACAAGCATAAATCCAGTTAATCCAAGGAATACAGTAAAAAGTAAAAATTCCCCTGCTTTTATTTTTAAGCCGCTTTGTTCTATAAGATTAATCAATGACCTTGCGTTTTCTTTCAGGAATTTTAAGAAAATAGTATTTAACCATGGAATAGAGCTTATTCTCAGATCTCTCCTTAAATCAGATTCTTCGCCATCTTGACTAAGATTAGACTTTTCTTCAGCAAAAAAATGGTCTGTGCTATCAAGCGCTCGTTCCAATCTTTTATTCTGATGTTTTTTTTCTTGAGCATTCTGCCATATAAAAAAAGCAGACATGCAAAGCAATATTACTGCAATAAAACCAATTACAGAAAAGAACAAAGGTGCAAGCATAATTTATAAGGTCACATTAAACATTTCTGCAGGTAATTTATAACCCATCGCTTCTAGCTTCTTTGAAAATAGTGGCCTTACCCCCGATGGTTTAAATATACCCTTTACCTTACCATTTTCGTCTATCCCTTTTTGTTCAAATACAAACACATCCTGAGTAGTGATAACACCATTTTCCAGCCCTGTTACCTCAGCAATTTGGGTAACCCTTCGTGAACCATCTGAAGCTCTATTTAACTGACAAATTAAACTTACCGCTGAAGCAATTTGTTCTCTTATAGCTTTTTGCGGAAGTTCAATCCCTGACATAAGACACATTGTTTCAAGTCTGCTAAAAGCATCTCTTGCAGTATTAGCATGTAATGTCCCCATACTGCCATCATGACCTGTGTTCATTGCTTGTAATAGATCAAGCGCTTCTCCAGATCTAATTTCTCCAAGAATTATTCTTTCCGGTCTCATACGTAAAGCATTTTTTACAAGATCCCTCTGAGAAATCTCGCCTTTTCCTTCAAGATTAGGTGGTCTTGTTTCAAGTCTAACGACATGGTCTCTTTGAAGCTGCAATTCAGCTGCATCTTCTATAGTTACAACTCTTTCCTGATCCGGAATATACCTGGAAAGAGCATTTAAAAAAGTAGTCTTACCAGAACCAGTACCACCAGAAACTATTATATTCATCCTACAAATCACACAGAGCTTCAATATGTCACACATTGCCTGAGTCATTGCTCCAAATTTAACAAGATCATCAAGGATGAATTTTTTCTCTGAGAATTTTCTTATTGAAAGGGAAGCTCCATCTATAGCAAGAGGTAAAATAATTGCATTAACACGTGAACCATCTTTTAATCTTGCATCTACCATAGGAGAAGATTCATCCACTCTTCTACCAACACCGCTTGTAATGCGTGTTATAACTCTCATCAGATGACTCTCATCATCAAAAATAATATCAGTTTTTTCTAAGACCCCTTTTCTTTCAACATAAACATGATTTGGACCATTTACCAAAATATCATTAACAGCCGAGTCTCTCAACAAAGGCTCAATTGGACCCAGTCCCAAGATATCATCAATTAGTTCTTCTATTAATTGCTTTCTGTCATTAGTCCCTAGAGGTACACCATCTTCTCTAAGGAGTGCTTCAATAAGATTTACAATTTGTTGTTTAGTAGAATCATCATTTATATCTTCACCTAGTTTTCCAGTATCAAGCTCTTCAAGAAGTTTCGAATGCAATTTTTTCTTTAAATCTTTATACGAGTTATTTGTCTTTGAGCTCGTAGCTGCAGTAGGCTTATGTTGGGCTGTCTTTAATTCTTCTTGAGAAGCAGATGGTCCGCCATCCTTCTTTGTAAAAAAATTCTTTGTAAAATGTTGATTTGGTTGACTCATAGATTTATCTGCTCAATTTAAAACCAGCTAAGCAATCCTTTTTTCTTCGCTTTAGTATCATCCACAACTAAATTCTTTTCTTTGACACCTTTATCTTCTTGAGCCTGTGGCAAATCTGTCTTTGTAAACTTGCTTGCAAGAATATTATAAGAAGTAGCTAATGGGGAATTTGGTGAGACTTCTAAAAGTGGTCTTCCATAGTTTGCTGACTCAACACACAATTCCCAATCGTTTGGAAGAGAATGAAATATCTGATGATTAATCTGTTTTTGAATAAGCTCTGGTTCCAAACTTCCTATATACCAGTCCTGCCTATTGATTATTGGTTTAATTCTATGTTCTTGCACTCCTACCTCTTTTAAGGTATTTATAAAGAATCTGTTATCTCTAATCGCCAGAAGATCAAAGGTTGTCAACATAAGAATATCTGTTGCTCTTTGAATAAATAACATCGTAGTTTCATCAAGTAAATGTGTTGAAGTATCTATTACGATGTAATCATAAATTTCACTTGCAATATCAATAACCTTACCAAGAGTTTCCAGATTTACATCATGTAAATCATTTGTTTTCATTAATCCACCGATTACAGAAAGATTTTTTCCAACCATGCTTACTGCATTAGTAAGATATTGCTCATCCAAGCTGTGACCCTGCCTGCAAATATCTGCCAGAGTACACTTAGGAATTACATTAAGCAAAACTGTTACATGGTTTGAGAAACCAGCTCCATCAATAAGCAATGTTTTCTTTCCATATACATTTGCAAGTGAATAACTTAAATTTACTGCAGCGGTACTTACACCTGTACCACCCTTATAACTTGTAAATGTAATAATTTTTGAAGTTCTTCTATTTATAGCATTTGTGCTAGGAGCAGTGTGCAATCGATCTAAGCTAGAAATTAATTCTGATCTCTTAAATGGTTTCACAAGAAATCCTATTGCTCCAAGTCTAATTCCTTCAATTGCAAGATCTGCATCTTTTTTATCAGATACTATTAAAAAATGTTTACCAACAAGATTTGGAGTAACTAAAGCTACTGTTTGAAATGAGTTTTCATGATTACCAGTAAAGTCAAATATAATTAATTCTGCTTCTTTTACTAAAGTCGGATCTTCCGCAATTTTTGAATCTGTCGCTAAAGATATTTCTACCGGGCCTTCCCAGACATCAGCAAATGTATCTTTCCAATATTTATCAGAAGTTTCTTGAGTTATTATTGTAACTTTAAGCATGTGATATCGGTATAGCGATCCTTTGTTTCCCTAGTGATTATGTGCCCTGATACAATATTCGACAAACTACACTTATCGAGTAGATGTGATTTAATTCACAGGTATATGTTTAAATTTGAAACAACCATAATAAGAATTGATTTTACTTTTTTAACTTTATCTAGTAATAGCCCCATATATACAGTTTTTTTGTGACACCTAAGGGGAAACCCTACGTCAATGTTTTTATGAAAATTTTACTAACAATATTTTTTTTATTGCTCTGTAACTGTTCAACCTACTCTTTAGCAAATGAAAAAGAAACTTCTAATTCTGAAAAAGGGCTAATCCATGGATATATTACAAATAAAATATATAAACCAATAAATCTAAAAGTCTTTCAAATTGACAAAGATTCAATTTACCAAGCAGAAGAAAATTTAGAAGATAATTCATATATCCCTTTTTTAGATTTAAAGGTTACTACAGAAGTTGATTCAGATTACTCAATTACAACAGATGAGAACAATATCTTCATTCCCAAAGGAACAAAATTAGCTGGATACATTAGTGAAATTCAATCTCCAAAAACCTTTGACAGAAGCGGCTATTTTAAAATTGCACTCAATAAAGCAATTTGCCCTGATGGAGAAAATATCTACTTAAAATCCAATCTATCATCCAGATCTGAGACTAAAGTTTATCGCCCATTAAGACACTTTGGCAAAGCCACCTTAGGTCTAGCTGGTGGAGCACTTGCTGGAACTCTTTTTTCATATCAATTAGGTGGGTTAGGATTAGCGGTTGCTTCTCATGGATACTCACTTGCTATAGGAGCTGGTGCTGGTGGATTCTTAGGAACCCTTGGTGGTATTGCCGCAAAAGGAAACAATTCTAAGATTGAACCTGGAAGTAAACTTGTTATTTTGCCTGTTGATGATATTAGTTTAAATGAACTAAGCCAGGTTACATGTAAAAGTGTTGATATATCAAAGAATGAAGAAGAACTTTCAGACAACGTTAAACTTGAGATTGTCTCAGTAAAGGAAAAGAAAGACTTGCTTGGCGAATCTATCTTAAAAATAAAAATTAAATTTACGAATAATTCGAACAAGCCTTACAAGCTAAACAATTTTTTCCTAAAAGATTCTCAAGGGAACGAATACACAACTTCTTTTTCCGATATAAACAGCGATATCTTTTTAAAATTTCCATCCAATCAAACAACAGATGCATTAATTGAATTTTTAGTAGATCATCCAAAAGCTAGTCACTGGCTTCTTTTAAAAGATCAAAATTATAATGAAATTCTTGGCATGTGGAAGGTGAAAGGTTAAATAATAATTAGTTTTTTATAGAAACTTTTTTATCCAGACAGGCTATTCCAGGCAAAGTCTTTCCTTCTATAAATTCAATAGATGCACCACCACCAGTGCTTACATGAGAGAACATATCAAAAGACAGCTTTAAATCTTCAATAGCAGACACAGAGTCTCCACCACCAACAACAGTAGTAGATCTTTTCTTTGTAGCATCTACTAATGCTTCTGCAACAGCTTTTGTCCCACCCATAAATTGATGATCTTCAAACATGCCCATAGGTCCATTCCAAAATAATGTCTTAGACTGGCTTATCATTTTGACAAATTTTTCACATGTTTTAGGTCCAATATCCAATCCTATATATCCATCTGGTATTTTATCAATTGGATGAATATACAACTCTTTATTAGCCTTTTTTGCTTCAAAATCTTCTTTTTTTACACACACCATATCTTCAGGCAAAACTACAGCTACTGCATATTCTTCTTTAAGAGCATCGATTTCTTTAATTATTGGAATAAATTTTTCCTCAAAGAGTGAATCTCCTATTTTTCCACCAGTAGCCTTTACAAAGGTAAAAGCCATTGCCCCACCTACTAACAAAGTATCTACTTTAAGAATTAATTGTTTAATAACTTCTATTTTAGAAGAGATTTTGCTCCCGCCAAGAATAGTAGTAAATGGTCTGACCGGAGTTGTTAAAACTTTAGACAGAGAATCAACTTCTTTTTGTAACAATAATCCTGCGAGACAAGGACTTAAATAAGCACAAACCCCAGCTGTACTTGCATGTGCTCTATGGCTTGTACCAAATGCATCATTAACATAAATTTCAAAAGGCTTTGCAAGATTTCTTGCAAAATCAGGATCATTTTTTTCTTCTTCTTTATAAAATCTTATGTTTTCTAACAAACAAACCTCTCCTGCTTTCAAATTGTTTATTACAGTTTGAATCTCAGGCCCAATTGAATCATTTAACTTAATAACTTTTTTACCAAGCAATTGTGATAGTCTCTCAGAAACAGGATCCATCTTTAGATCACTATCAAACCCCTTGGGTCTACCAAGATGAGATACAAGAGTGATTTTTGCTTTAGCTGAGATTAAATATTGTATTGTTGGTAATGAGGCTCTTATCCTTAAATCATTTGTGATTATAATCTTATTATCTTTTTTTTCAGTAGGAACGTTAAAATCAACCCTTACAAGAACCTTCTTATTCTCTAGGTTTAATTGAGGGATATCTTTAATTGTTAGCTGTTCCATAGTCATCTATTTTACCTGAAAATGTCATTGCAAGGAGCCCATTCGCTTCGTCAGCTTTTTCCACCAAGGGTGGACCCGTCCTTCGGCGGGCAAGCCTCCTCACCATGCAGTATAATTGTATCTTAGTAATCATATGGAAAACAGTATAAAAGTAGACCTAGAAGGTAACCTATATTTCCAAGAGGAAAAGCTTACACATGACAAAATAATTGAGTTTTTTAAAAAGCTTGATCTTGAAAAGATAGATGACAAGACATACCAATTAAAATGGCAAAACAATAATCAAACACAAAGAATAAATGTAATTCCCGAAGACACTATCTTTGTAATTAAAGATGTTGTTAAAGAAAATAATGAAATCAAATTAGTTATAAATGATGAAACTATGGAAAAATTGGAGACATCAACACTTGATTTTCAAGGAAACATACCTTATGCAATGGTAAAAAGAGGAAGAATTAAAGCCAGATTCAATAGGCATGCTGCATTTAAACTTGGAGAAGCTATTCTTGGTTCATAAATTAATTAATCCAGCGAGGATAACTCCCTAACCATCTATAGAAACTAAACTCATGAGCTACTTCACTTAATGCTTTTTTTAAAGAGGCATCTTCTCTATGTGCTTCTAAATCTACATAAAAAATATACTCTCCAAGCGCTTTTCTAGATGGACGTGATTCGATTCTAGATAAGTTTACTTTTTCTTTTGAAAAAGAATTTAAAACCCCAACAAGAGTACCGGGCTTATCATAAGGCACTCCAAACGCAATTGTAGTTTTATCTTTGCCACTTGAAGGTAGTGTTTCAGTTCCAATTACTACAAATCTTGTAAAATTTTCTTTTTCATCATTAATTCCCACTTCTATTACAGGAACCTTATATATTTCTGCGGCCATTTTTGGACCTATTGCTGCTAATCCATTACTTGACTCACTTACCAGTTTTACAGCCAGAGAATTACTTGTAGTAGGTTCAAGAGCTGCATCTGGCAAAAATCTTTTCAAATAACTTTGACACTGACTTAAAGCCTGCATATGAGCAATAACCTTTTTAACATCATTTAATTTATTTGTTTTTGAAATAAGGCAATGCTCTATCGGAATAATTACTTCATAATTAATAGTAACTTTTTGTGAGACACGAATTAAAGCATCAAGTGTTTCTCCTACTGAACCCTCAATAGAATTTTCAATCGGGACAACACCACTTGAAATTTTTCCTGTACTTACCGCATCTACAATTTGACTGATTGTCTGAAATGAAGCTATTTCAACAGTATGTTTTTTTATCTTTTCAACAAAAAGATTTAAAGCCTGATGCGTAAATGAACCTTCAGGTCCAAGATATCCTATTATATTGTTTCCGTTCACAGAAATATTTTATCAATAAAAGATCTTAGCCACCCAAACGATATCCAAATCCTCTAACCGTTTGTAAAATCTTTGGTCTTGCTGGATCTTCTTCTATTTTTTGACGTAACCAACAAATATGAACATCTACTGTCTTAGTATCTCCGTCATAATCTAAACCCCAAACTCTTTCAATAAGATCATCTCTGGAGTAAACTCTTCTTGGATTATTCATAAAGATCTCCAGGAGAGCATATTCTCTTGGAGAAAGAGAAAGTTCTTTATCTGCAAGCCATACTCTATGAGATGCTGTGTCCATAATAATGTCGCCAAATCTTAATCTCTTTCCAGGAGTTTGCGAAACTTGTTGAGCACGTCTTAATACTGAACTAATTCTTGCAAGCAACTCTTCCCACGTAAAAGGTTTGGTTACATAATCATCTGCACCTGCTGTAAGTCCTTCAACAATATCTTCTTTCGCAGTTCTTCCTGTAAGCATTATGACTGGAGTAAAATCCTGTTCTTCCCGAATTTGTCTTAGTATTTCTACTCCTTGTAAGTCTGGCAATGTCCAATCTAAAATTACTAAATCTGGCTGTTCTCTTCTAAAAGCTTCAAGCGCTGTTTTTCCATCATATGCTGTTATAGTGTCATATCCTTTTTGCTTTAAGTTATATGCAACTGGATCGATGAGATTTACTTCATCATCAACTAACAAAATTTTGTTTGGCATTTTTGTCCCCTTTTTAATATGTCATTAAGAAAAGTCATTATAAGATTAACTTACCATAATCTAGATTAAGATAAACCTACCTTAATAGTATTTCTTAACTTTAGCTTAGTCAATTGGAAGGTGAATAATAAAGCTAGAGCCTTTTCCAAGCTCAGATTTGACTTCTATCTTTCCACCATGCAAGTCAATAACATTCTTAACAATTGATAGTCCTAACCCCGAGCTCCCTTTTGCCCGCGTGCGATCAACCCTATAAAACCTCTCAAAAATCTTTGTAATTTCATTTGGGGATATCCCTATCCCCGTATCATCAATTTGAAAACTTCCAGCTTCCGGGCCGGGCCTAATAAATATACTTGAACCTTCAGGACTGTATTTAATCGCATTTTCAATTAAGTTCTGAATCACATGATCAATTTGCTCTGCATCTGCAAATATTTCATAACCATCGGAAAGTTCATTTGTAATTTTTGTTCTGTTTTTATCAGCTATTGGTTGAAGGAGTTTAATCGCATCATCTGCTTTAGATTTTAAATTTATCTTCTTCTTTGCCTGTGATAGTTTCCCTGACTTAATCTTACTTATATTTAAAAGAGCATTGACAAGCTTGGTTAATCTGTCTACTTCTCCATTTATCTGTTCCAAGAATTTTTGAGAGATTTCAGGATCGTTCTTTGCCCCAAGCAACAGACTTTCAGTGAGTGTTTTAATATTTGTTATTGGTCTTCTTAATTCATGACTCATTTCACCAACTGTTTCCTGAAAAGTTTCAAATGCAAGAAGAAGAATATTTCCATCTGAAGCAATTGTTTTCTTTAATTTAATTGGCTTTGAAAGTCCCACTAAATCTCTTTCAAGCATATCTCCAACATTTAAAAGCTCATCTATCTGATTTCTAACTGTTGGAATGTTTTCCTTTTTTAAATCTTCATTTGTTGTTTCTAAGAGATTAAGAACTTGTTGATTCCAGGAAAGCAATTTTTTCTCTGGATTATAAAGTAATAATCCAACCGCAAATTCATCAACGTAATTTTTCAACATTTCAAATGTTTCTTGTGTCTCTGGCATTTTTTTATTTTTTATTCTATTGAACAGACGAACTTTATACAAAAAGGTCATCGAATATATAAAATTCTTATTCCCTATATTTATAAAGATAAAAAATCAATTTTATATATCTTTCTATAAAATTTTAACCTGCCGTTACGTATGCCTCTGTTTTTTCGGAAATTAACTGTTTTAATTCAGGATAACTTTCTAAAGTAGGATCTTCTTTAATAATATAAATTGCTTTTTTTCTCGCTAAATCAAGAATTTCAGCATCAAGTATCAAATCCACCAGCTTTAAATCAGGTAAACCGCTTTGTCTTGTCCCCAAGAATTCCCCGGGGCCCCGAATTTTTAAATCTTCTTGAGATATAACAAATCCATCATTTGTTTTGGTCATTATATTTAATCTCTGCATAGCTTCTTCAGAATAACTCTGAGGGGCTAAAAGACAATAAGCCTGTTCTCCTCCTCTTCCAACTCTTCCTCTTAACTGGTGCAACTGAGACAATCCAAATCTTTCAGCATTTTCAATCATCATTACAGTAGCATTAGAGACATCAACTCCAACTTCAATAACGGTTGTAGTAACAAGAATGTTTATTTGATTAGCTACAAATTCCTTCATAATTTTATCTTTTTCATTTGAAGGCAACTCACCATGCATTAGTCCAAGTTTCAAATCTTTAAATACTGCTTTTGATAAATCTTCAAATTCTATAGTTGCTGCTTTAGCAGATAATTTTTCAGATTCATCAATTAGTGGAAAAACAATATATCCCTGCCTTCCTTTTGCAACTTCGCCACAGATCAAATCAAATGCTTTTTGTCTATGTGAAGGTTGGACTATTGAAGTTTTAATAGGAATACGTCCCTTGGGGAGTTCATCTATTTCAGAAAGTTCCAGATCCCCATGAATAGCTAAAGCTAAAGTTCTAGGAATTGGAGTAGCAGTCATAAACAATCTCTCAACATTCTTTCCTTTTTGTAAGAGTAAATCTCTTTGTTTTACTCCAAACCGATGTTGTTCATCTATAACAACCAATCCCAGATTTGCAAACGAAACATCATCTTGAATTAAAGAATGCGTTCCTACAACTATTTTAATTTGACCATTTGACAGTCCTTGATATATTTCTTTTTTAGTTTTACTTGGTGTGCTTCCCGTTAACAACGCCACTTCTATTCCTAACGGATTTAAGTATTCCTGAAATTTTCTAGCATGCTGAGTAACAAGGATTTCGGTTGGAGCCATAAGAGCCGTTTGATAACCATTTTCTACTGCAAATAACAAAGCCATCAAAGCAACTATTGTTTTACCACTCCCCACATCACCCTGTAAAAGTCTATGCATTGGTTTTGTGCTCATTAAATCAGACTTAATATCATTGAATACTCTCTTTTGAGCATCTGTTAATTCAAAAGGCAAAGAGTCAATTAGTTTTTTTAGCAACCCACCTTCTTTTTCTTTTAAACCCAATCCTGTTCTGTTTCTGTCAACTAATCTTCTTCGAAATGCCAGCTGCAATTGCATTAGAAAGAATTCTTCAAACACTATTCTATTTCTAGCCAAATCATACAACTCCTGACTTTCCGGGAAGTGAATTTGAGATAAGCTTGTTTTTAAATCTATTAGTTTTTCCTCTTTTATAATTTTTTTTGGCAAAGACTCCTGTATTAAATTTCCATATACCTTCAATGCATTTGATGTTATTTTTCTGACAAATTCCTGAGTAATGCCTTCAGTAAGTGCATACATGGGCACAATACGTGAAGTATTTAAACTGTCCTTATCTAAATCATCCGTATTTAGGACTTCAATAGTTGCATTGGAAAGAGCAAAAGATCTCGAATATTTATCAAATGAGACTGTACCCGAACAAATAACCGGTGCACCTATTGGATACTGTTTTTTATACTGACTTTGAATTATTTTCCCCATCCGCCCTGCAATAAACTTTGTAATATTAATTTTTCCTGTTCCATCCTCAATTGTTATTGTAAAAACAGTTAAATCTTTTCTTTTTGGTGGACTGTAGGTTTTTATTGACTTAATAGTCCCACAAACTGTTACACTATCATCCATCTTTAAGTCTCTTATGGGGAGCTGTTTCTGGTAATCAATATAGGTTCTAGGATAATACTGGAAGAGATCGCTGACCGAAAAAACACCAAGTCTATTTAAGACCTGAGACATTTTAGGTCCTACTCCTTTTACATACTTAACATCAATTTTCCTTAGATTCTTTTCAAATGATTTTTTTGGTTCTACAATTTTCTTTTCCATCTCAAGTATTGATTTTTTACTTTTCTCAGAGATCTCTTTTAAGATTTCCTGGGCTTTATGAATGGTATACATCCTGGAAGTTATATCCTGAACAGGGTAAGCATAAAAAAGTCCAATGAGGGATTTAAGCTGTTCCTTATCTCGAACAATTGTTGAAAGTGATTTTGCATTTTGAATTATAAAATTTGAGAATGTGGATTGCTTGCCTTTCGCATTTATATAATGCTGGTCAATCTCATAGATAATTGCGCTTTGTAAAGTTTTTAATTTTTCCTGAATCTCTGAAATCATTTTTTCTCACCGACCAAATAAACAACTTCTTCTTTTTCTTTGTTTTTTGATTCGTGAATAGTAAAAGCTGGTAAGTAAAGTTTTTCACCAAATGAAATCGCATATTCATTTTTATCAACTATAAACGTCATCGTTCCATTAATAATACAAATACATTCATCATAGTCATGGTGATGTGGAGAATAATACGCTCCTGGAGAATCTGTCCATTCATATGAGCAATAACCTTCTTCTAAAAGCTCTTTTTCTAATTCCTTTTTTGTCTTTCCTTTAACAGAAGTCACTTTAATTTGTTTACTTATATCCATAATGTGCAGAATACTTTGATAAGCAAAAACATACAAGGAATATTATACTGAGGACTCCACTACCCAAAATACAAGAATTGAAACCTCTACAAAACAACTTGATATTATTAATTATTTTTAATATTTCACAACTTATTCTTCTTAACTTAGTCTTATTCAAAGAATATTTTAACTGTGCTTAATATAAAGGGAATAAAAGTATAGGGTTGGCTTTAAGGGATTAATGATTTATCTCTAATTTATTCTTTTTGGATTATTCTTCCAAAGATTAGAGAAATTCCTAGCTCGGCCCATTACAAATCGCTAAATGAATAGATTCAACAAAATAAAATTTGTTAAAGTTGTCCTCAGCCTTTTTGCTGTCTTCTTATTTAATTTGCCGACTCTGGCAGCATTCAATGTTAATTACAATAATCTCTTCAAATTACCTGGTAATATAATCTCTGATTCACCAAGCATAGAGAATGCTCTCTCTGAATCTACGGATGAATCCCAAACACCTCAAGAACCTGAAGAATCAACTTCTATCGAAACTCCATCTCTCAGCTTACCTTCTATTCCAACTCAAACAATTAATCATAATCAAAAAATATTAGACTCCTTCTCCTGTAATCCATCTGATAAACCTAATTCAATCATCAACTTCACCAATAAATCTTTCAACGTTACGAACATAACTCCTTCTGCAATTAACACTGCTGATTTAAATAATGACAACTTCCTAGATTTAATTATTCTTGATTCTTCAAAAAAATATATTACTGTTGTTCTCGGTACTTCTGATGGAGCTTTTAACAATAATAGATCAATAAACACTGATAACTCTCACAACAAGATTTATGTAAAAGATTTAAACAATGATAATTTATTAGATATCATCTTACTCAGTAAAGAAAACGACACTGTAACCATACTCCTCAATCAAGGTAACAATTCGTTCTCAGATGCGCTTCACTTTAATACTGGAACCAGTCCCACAGCTCTAACTGTTGGTGATTTCAATAATAACGGTACTTCTGATATCTTAGTTATTAATAGTGGGGATTCTAAGGCTTCTCTAGTTTTAGATTTAAACAATCCGGTAAAAAGCATTGATTTAGATTCTGATTCAGCTCCTACCTCTCTCACTTCTCTTGATTTTAATAACGATGGCAATCTTGATCTTGCTGCTACATCAAATAACAACAACGTTACTTTGTTTACTGGCAATGGGGATGGTTCTTTTGCTAGTAGTAATGTTATTTCCCTTAACTCTAAACCTATTTCTATTTCTACCGCTGATTTAAATAACGATAGTGTCTTAGATTTAATAGCTTCTGTTTCAAGTACAGACTCAAATAACATTGCAGTTTCTTTAGGTAAGAGTGATGGGACCTTCGGGAATGTTCACTACTTCCCTGTTGCTGGATTAGCTACTGATTTTACTTTTGCTAATCTCAACGGTGACTGTAATTTAGATATTATTACTGCTAATAATTCTGACAACTTCTCTATTCTTCGTGGAAATGGCAATGGTTCTTTTGCTCCTTCTATTGAATTTCCTCTTTCTTCCTCTTCGGTTAATAGGGGAGATCTTAATAAGGATGGATTAGATGATCTCGTTTTTATTACTTCAGATAGTAAAGTCCAACTATTAATTAATGGTAAATCTGATTCTGATTTAGCTACTTTAGAACCTACTTGTAAAGATGGCGATGCTTATTGTGGTGATGGTTTTGAACTAAATTGCATTGATAGCACTAATAGTATTGGTTGTGACCCTGACACTGGCAAACCTGGTTGTTATGATCTAAACCTCTCTACCTTCGATAAAACTCTTATAAATACACCTACTTGTATCCCTAAAGATAAATCTTCTTTCCTCACTCGTACTTTCATGGCTAACAAATCCACAATATCCCAGAAGTTTTCTTTCTCTGTATCTGATACTAATAGAGCTTATTGCCAGGATGGAATGACTCTTTGTGCTAACACTGCTCTCTCCCCTACATGTGAAGCTGGTGCTATTAGACTTTGCACTGCTACTAACAATGATTCTGAACCTATTTGTTTAAACTCTTCTAACAGAAGAGTTACTATTGCTCGATGTGGCAGTGTTTCTTCCTCTTCATTACCTACCTGTGTTGATAGTATGTCCATCTGTAATAATGGTGGTACTTTTAAATGCGATGAAACTTCTGACTTGAAACTCTGCCCTTCTACTAATAATGATTCTGAACCTCTTTGTTTAAATTCTGCTCTCCACAGAATTAGAGCAGGACTTTGCTTCCTTCAAGCTTCTTCATCAAGCTCTTCTTCTGGTGGAAGCTCATCAAGCAGTGGAACACAGTGCACACCAACAATAACAATCAGAGCTGAAACTCTTCCTTCTGCAAGAAGAGGTACTTTAGCTGTCTGGAATCCATCTACAAATAAAGCTTATATCTTTGGTGGAGGATATGTTAATAACTGGTTTACTGATATCGTCGAATATGACCCGGCTACTTCTATGGTTACTGTACGCCCAGAAGTCCTTCCACAAATATTAGCCTCAGGTAACTCAGCTGTCTGGAATCCTGTTACTAATAAAGCTTATATCTTTGGAGCAATTAATAGTGATACTACTCTTTGTAGAATTATTGAATATGATCCAGCTACTTCTACCATTTCTTATCGCCCTGAAGCTCTTCCTTTAATATCCTCGACTTCTGCCGTTTGGAACACTGCTACTAATAAAGCTTATATATTCGGTGGAAATGGCAGCAATATAATCATTGAATATGACCCCGCTACTTCAATGGTTACTACTCGCCCTGAAACTCTTCCTGATTCAGTATCCTACAGTCAGACCTCTGCTGCCTGGAATCCTATTACTAATAAAGCTTATATCTTTGGCGGAAATGGATCTCCTGGATTTAGTAATAAAATTATTGAATACGATCCAGCTACTTCTATGGCTATTATAAAATCTGAAACTCTTTTTTCAGCCAGAGGCCTCACTTCTGCTGTTTGGAATTCAAATACAAATAAAATTTATATTTTTGGCGGAGTTAATAGTAGCACCCAATTAAATGAAATCATTGAATATGACCCAGCTACTTCTATGGTTACAACCAGACCTGAAACTTTTCCTACCGGGAGACATTGGACTTCTGCCATTTTGAATCCTACTACTAATAAAGCTTATATCTTTGGGGGCAGCGATAATATGGTTGGCGAGATTAATCAAATTGTTGAATATACTGCTTGTGCAGGTTCAACAACTAGCTCTTCAAGCAGCTCTTCATCAAGTTCCTCTTCTGGAAATATTCCTTGCTCAAGCGGAGCAAGCTGCTATTTGAATGGTGGCACTGGAACAAGTGGTCAACAGTGTCCATCAGCTAGCTTAGCAGTTTGTTCAGATGGCATGACTCCACAAGCAACAGGAGCTTCCTGCTATGTAAACGGCTGTATGGGTTCTTGCTATACTCTATGCCCTTCATCAAGCTCTTCTTCAACGACTTCTTCATCTAGCTCATCTTCATCAAGCTCTTCTTCAGGAGGTTTGCCACCACCACCGCCACAAGCCACAAGCAATGTTTGCATTCCTTCTTTCACAAATACAACCACACCAAATTCTATTGTCCCAGTCAGTTTCGCAGAATTCACATATAACAACGATTACGATTTAACTGGCGACAGCATTAACGATTTAATTCAGTCACAAAACACCACCAACACTTTTGGAAGAGTAAGCAACATATCAAAGTTATTTTATAGCTCTGACTACATCTTCTTTACTCCAGGGGATTTTAATAATGATAGTAAAACTGACATTGCTGTAAGTTATAGCGAAATTAACTTATCTCCTCAAAGCATGCTTTCAACATTCTTAGCTCCTACTTTCAATGAAACTTCAATGATTAATACTGTTGGGACCTTGCAACTAACATCAGGAGACTACAACAAAGATGGTTACATAGATATTGCATTGTTAAAATATAATGGTATTTCAATAGTTCCAGGGACAGGAACTGGATTATTAACTGGAGCCGAAGTTGCAATTCCTAACACTCCAAACAATGACAACAACTATGCTCCAGTAATCATCACCACAAACTTAAATAGCGACAATAAACCAGATCTAATTGTATTTTCAGATGGAGTGATTACAAGCTTAATTAACACTGGCAATAATTCTTTTAGCTTTAGCAAAACCCAATTCAATATTAACAATGAAGTTGATATTCCTCCTATAGTTAAAGACTTTAATGGTGACAACATTCCTGATATTGCACTGATATTACAGAGCTCAAGTTTCCAAAAATATCTTTCAATACTTAGAGGAAATGGCGATGGTACTTTTACTAAAATTATTGATTACTCAGTACTGTATGATCCAGGAGCCGGTGGATTAGGATCAATTACAACAGGTGATTTCAATTCTGACAATAAAGCAGATCTTTTAATTGCAAGTAAATATGATACTGCTACAGTTCTCACTGGTAACGGAGATTGTACATTTGCAAAAGCATTAGATTTTAATACTGGCGAAGTTAATACAACTATCGTTATTCAATCCACTGATTTCAACAGCGATGGAAAGCTTGACTTTATCATTCAAGATCAATATAAATCTAATTACTATAAATTTACAAATAATAGTACCTGCATGACTGGCTCTTCTTCTAGTAGCTCTTCTTCTAGTAGCTCTTCTTCTAGTAGCTCTTCTTCTAGTAGCTCTTCTTCTAGTAGCTCTTCTTCTAGTAGCTCTTCTTCTAGTAGCTCTTCTTCTAGTAGCTCTTCTTCTAGTGGAAGCTCATCAAGCAGTGGAACACAGTGCACATCATCAATATCAGTCAGACCTGAAACATTTCCATCAGGCTTTGGCACTTCTGCTATCTGGAATAGCACTAACAACAAAGCTTATACCTTTGGTGGACACAATGGCGCTAACCAACTATCTACAATTATTGAATATGATAATTTTATGATAACTACACCAGCCGTTCTTCCAGTAGTAAGAAGCGATTCCTCAGCTGTCTATGTCCCAAGTACAAATAAAGCTTATATCTTTGGTGGTTACAATTCACTAAATGCTACAAACAATCTCCTTAATTCAATTACTGAATATAATTTTGCTACTTCTGCAGCATCCACAAGACCTGAAGTCCTTCCTTCTGGAAGAAGCGGTACATGTGCTGTTTTAAACCCTACTACAAATAAGATATATATCTTTGGCGGATATATAATAAACAGCTCCAGTAATGTTATTGGGTTAAATCAAATACTTGAATATGATCCTATTACTTCCATGCTAGTTGTAAGACCTGAAACTCTTCCTGCTGGATTAAACAATGCTTCTGCTGTTTGGAATCCACTCACAAATAAAGCTTATATACTTGGTGGAACTGTATCTGGCGTAGGAGATTCAAATCAAATACTTGAATATGATCCTGCTATTTCTATGGTTACAGTAAGAACTGAAACTCTCCCTGCTTCAATGAATTATAGTTACACTTCGGCGGTTTGGAACAGTACTGCAAACAAAGTTTATCTCTTTGCTGGACAAGGAAATGGATATTCAAACGAAGTCATTGAATACGATCCTGCCACTTCTACAGTCTCTACTAATAATGCAACTTTTCCTACTTCAAGAAGTTTTACTTCTGCTGTATGGAATCCAATTACAAACAAAGCTTATATCTTTGGTGGAGCAAACTCCATGGTCCTAAATGAAATTGTTGAGTTTAATCCTTGTAGTGGTTCTGCCTCATCAACTTCCTCAAGCTCATCAAGTAGTTCTTCTTCCTCAAGTGGTTCTGCACCATTACTACCAGTAGTATCCAGTCTATCTCCAAACTCTGGCATGGCTGGGAATAGCATTAATATCAACGGAAGCAACTTCACTGGTGCTACTACCGTAAGATTCGGAAGTACAAATGCAAGCTTCCAGATTTCTTCTTCTCAACTAATTTCTACTACTATTCCTGCCGGCTCTGGAGCCGTAGATGTTTTAGTTACCACTTCTGCCGGCACCTCAGCAAATACAGCAAATGATAATTTTACTTACTTAACTTCTTCTAGCAGTTCATCATCAGGTGGAACAGTTAGCTGCAACGGTACAAGCATTAATGAGTTTACTATTCCTACCGGAAACAGTCTGCCTAGATACATTAAAAAAGGACCAGATGGAAATCTTTGGTTTACTGAAACTATCGGAAATAAAATTGGAAGAATTACTCCTACTGGCAGCATTACAGAGTTTTCTGTTCCAAGCGGTCCATCTGGAATTACTAACGGACCTGATGGTAATCTTTGGTTTAACACTGCAAGCAGCATTGGAAAAATCTCTACTACTGGTACAGTAACTTCATATACCGTTCCTAATTCCAACAATAGTTTATACGACATTACTGATGGACCTGATGGTAATCTTTGGTTTGCTGAACAATTGGGAAATAAAATTAGGAAAATTACTACTGCTGGAATAATCACTGAATATTCTGTTCCCACTGCTAGCAGTGAACCTTCAGGCATTACTAAAGGACCTGATGGCAATCTTTGGTTTGTCGAACGCATGGGAAATAAAGTTGGAAAAATTACAACTGCTGGAGTAATCACTGAATATCTAATTCCAACTGCTACTAGTAGGCCATTTCTTATTACTAACGGACCTGATGGCAATCTTTGGTTTGCAGAATCAAATGCAAATAAAATAGGAAAAATTACAACTGCTGGAGTAATTACTGAATATACAGTTCCTACCTCTAATTGTGCTCCATTTGCTATTACTGCAGGACCGGATGGAAACATCTGGTTTACTGAAGAAACTGGAAATAAAATTGGAAAAATTACTCCTTCAGGGATAATTACAGAATATCCAGTTCCTACACCAAGTGCAGATTTATTTGGCATTACCACTGGTCCAGATGGGAATATCTGGTTTACTGAATCAATTGGAAATAAGATTGGAAAAATCACTTGTTCGTCAAATTCATCAAGTAGCTCATCATCTGGTGGAAGCAGTGGTGGAAACGCTTGCTGTAGGAGCGGTTGTCAACTACATAACTTTGGTACTGCTGGTACTCAATGCAATGGAACACGAGAGCAAGCAAGTGGATCTTCTTTTAACTGCATTCTACCATTATGTCCAGCCCCAGGCTGTGACTATGGATGCTGCTGCCCATCTACTTCTTCAAGCTCTTCTTCAAGTGGTTCAACAGGTATCTGCCAAGCAGGAAGATACTCTAATACAGCTTTAAATTGGAATGATGCAAATTCTTTTTGTCAACAAGGTAATGGCAGTCTTCCTACTGCTTATGATTTCCCAATAAATGCTCCAACTGGAAGATATTACTGGTCCAGTTCATGTTCTAGTAATTACTGTACTTTTGCATCTCCTGAAGGAAATTACGCTTCCTCAGCTCAAACAACCAGTAACCCTGGAAATATTTATGCATTTTGTTTATGCAACTCATCGGGCTCATTACCTTCAAGCAGTTCTTCTTCTGGTGGTGGAACACAGTGCACACCAACAGTAACAGTCAGACCAGAGACATTTCCATCAGGCTTTGCTACTTCTGCTATTTGGAATAGTACTAACAACAAAGCTTATACTTTTGGTGGACATAATGGTAATCAACTATCTAGAATTATTGAATATGATAATTTTATGGTAGTAACTTTACCAGCAATCCTCCCTTCAATAAGAAGTGATACTTCAGCTGCCTATGTCCCAAGCATAAATAAAGCCTATATCTTCGGTGGTTACAATTCACTAAATGCTACAAACAATCTTCTTAATTCAATTATTGAATATAATTTTGCAACTTCTATAGTAACAACAAGATCTGAAGCTCTTCCTTCCGGAAGAAGTGGCACTTGTGCAGTTTTAAATCCTACTACTAATAAGATTTATATCTTTGGTGGATATAATGGAGATACTCAGCTATCTCAAATACTTGAATACGATCCTATTACTTCCATGCTCATTGTAAGACCGGAGACTCTTCCTTATGGATTAAATAATGCTTCTGCTGTATGGAATCCAATTACAAACAAAGCTTATATTTTTGGTGGACTTGCATCTGATATAGGATATTCAAATCGAATACTTGAATACGATCCTGCTACTTCTATGGTAACTGTAAGAACTGAAACTCTTCCTAGTGCAATAAGTTATACCTCGGCAGTCTGGAATAGTACTACTAACAAAGTTTATCTCTTTGCTGGACAGGACTCAAATGAAATCTTAAATAAAATCATTGAATACGATCCTACGACTTCTATGGTAACTGTAAGAACTGAAACTTTCCCTACTGTAAGAGGTTTTACTTCTGCTATTTGGAATCCTATTACAAACAAAGCTTATATTTTTGGTGGAACAAATAATTCCGGTATCTTATATCAAATTGTTGAGTTTAATCCTTGTAGTGGTTCTACCTCTTCAACTACTTCCAGCAGTTCTTCCTCTAGCAGTTCTTCCTCTAGCAGTTCTTCATCCTCTTCTTCAAGTGGACAACAAGCATGTACACCAGCTCAATGGGCATCTAGCGCATCTGCAAATAATTCTTACTCATCCTATCCCGCTTCTAATATAATTGGTGCCCCTCAATGTACTGGTTGCAATATCTGCTCTTCTCCAGATCCAACTAGCTCTGTCTGGCTAAATGAAATTGCTAATCAGGCAGCTATTGTTGAAGTTACTTTTCCTTCCCCCGCTATTGCTGACTCCATTCTAATCAGAGAAGCTTATTATCCTGGCTTTGTTAAATCTATTACTCTTAAAGATCAAAATGATAACCAAATTGGAAATATTATAAATGTAAATGATACTTCTTCTTGCCCCGATAATTATAACCTCATTATTCCTTTTCCCAGAACTTCTGCTCTGGTAGCTAAAGTCCTAATTAATACTCTTCCACAATCTTCTTATTCAGTAATTGATGCTGTTCAACTTCGCTGCTCTGGTGTAACTTCTTCCAGTAGCTCTTCTTCTTCAAGTTCATCAAGCAGCTCATCATCAAGCGGAAGTTGTACTGTTGGAATGATTACTGAATTTACTGTTCCAACTTCTAATAGCTCACCGTGGGATATCACCACTGGTCCAGATGGTAACCTCTGGTTCACAGAACAGCAAAGAAATAAGATAGGTAAGATTACAACAAATGGTGCTATTACTGAGTTTGACATACCTGGCTCACCCTCTAATATAACAGCAGGAGCAGATGGCAATCTTTGGTTTACAGAAGGTTCTAGAAATAAAATTGGAAAAATTTTAATTGATGGTACTGTAACTGAATTTACTATTCCAATTGCCAGTGTTAATCCACATGGAATTACGCTGGGACCAGATGGAAATCTCTGGTTTACAGGACCAGGTTATGGAGCCGGAGGTGAAAAAAATATATTAGGAAGCATTACGACCAATGGAAATATTATTTTATTTACTACCCCTACTCTTAACAGTGGTCCATACAACATTACAAAAGGACCAGATGGAAATCTCTGGTTTACTGAATACTATGCTAACAAAATAGGCAAGATATCAACCGCTGGCATTATTACTGAATTCTCAATTCCAACACCTAATAGTTATCCACAGAATATTACTACAGGTCCAGACGGTAATTTATGGTTTACAGAAGTTGGCGGAGATAAAATAGGTAGAATTACCATTGGTGGCTCCATCAGTGAATTCACTATACCTACTGCTAATAGTGATCCAAATGGCATTACCAAAGGACCTGATGGAAACCTCTGGTTTACAGAACCCACTGCTAACAAAATAGCCTGGATTACAACAAATGGATCTTTTAACGAATTTTCTCTCCCAATATCTAGCAGTGCTCCATGGAAAATTACCACAGGACCAGATGGCAATCTCTGGTTTACAGAGTGGTATGGAAATAAAATTGGTAGGATTACAAGCTGTTCTTTAACTACCACATCATCAAGCAGTTCATCATCAGGTTCAGGATGTAATTTAGCAGGAGCAGGAATAAGCTGCAGTGGGGCTCTAACTGTAGATAGTGCTCCTTCTTATTGTAGTTTTATAGGAAATTATTGTAATCACAATTATTGGTGCTGTACCAGTTCTTCAAGCAGTTCTTCATCTGGCAGCACCAATTCTTGTTCTGATTCTGACGGTGGAAATAACAGAAATATACTTGGTACAGTTACTTACATGTTAAACGGTCAGTCAGGCAGTTCTACAGATTATTGTAATAATGGTACTAATACAAGCTGTAGTGGAACTAGTTGTACTCAAGTTGAATTCTTCTGCAGTGGGACGACTGTGGCTTCTTCTGTGACGGCATGTTCTAACTGTAATAATGGTATCTGTGTATCTTCTTCAAGCGGGTCCACACTACCAGCAGTTTCCAGTCTCTCTCCAAACTCTGGCATGTCAGGAAGCACTATTAACATTAATGGAAGTAATTTTACCGGTGCTACCACTGTAATGTTTGGAAGTACTAACGCAGGCTTTGTGCTCTCTTCTTCACAATTAATTTCTGCAACTGTCCCCGCCGGCTCTGGAACTGTAGATGTTTTAGTTACCACTTCTGCCGGAACCTCAGCAAATACAGCAAATGATAATTTTACTTACTTAACTTCTTCTAGCAGTTCATCATCTTCTTCTTCAAGCTCCTCTAGCGGAAGTGCAACTTGCTCTCCAAGCATAACAACTAAATCAGAAGTACTTCCATCTATAAGACGACTTACTTCTGCTGTATGGAATTCAAGCACTAATAAAGCTTATATTTTTGGTGGAGATAATGGTAGTAGTTCTGCAACCAACCAAATACTTGAATATAATCCAAGCACATCCGCAGTTTCTGCTAGACCTGAAACTCTTCCTACTGGAAGACAATACACCTCAGCAATATTTAACACCCTAACAAACAAAGCCTATATCTTTGGAGGAGCATCTACGGCGGGTTATTTAAATGAAATACTTGAGTACGACTTGAACACCTTTATGATTGTTAATAAAGGAACTCTTCCTGCTGCAAGATTAGGTACCTCAGCAATTTGGAATCCTAACACTAATAAAGCCTATATCTTTGGTGGATTTGAAGAAACAGGTAGTTCAATAAGCCAAATCGTCGAATATAATTTAAATACCTTTACTACGAGCATAAGACCTGAAACATTGCCTTCAGCCAGAATGTACACTTCAGCAGTTTTTAACCCAAAAACAAATAAAGCTTATATCTTTGGTGGTTTCAGCAATAGTACAAGCATTAATGAAATCATTGAGTACGATCTGGCAACTTTTATGATTACTACAAAATCAGAAAGACTTCCACAAACAATTTATGGTTCTTCTGCAGTCTGGAATTCCACAACAGATAAAGCTTATGTTGTTGGAGGTTTCAGTCAAACAGCCCCTGTCAATCAAATTTTTGAATATAATCCAACTGCAGGTACTGCTATTGGAAGGCAAGAGTTACTTCCACCAACACTACATTTTGCATCTGCTGTCTGGAATTCTTCAAACAATAAAGCTTATATTTTTGGAGGACAAAGCAACAATGTTTCCACAAATCAAATTCTTGAATTTAATCCTTGTATTTCAAGTTCCTCATCAGGACTTACTTGTACCACAAGTGCTAATTGTCCAATTGGTACTTGTACAAATGGAATGACTTATCAAAGATATAATTGTACAAATGGACAGTGCATACAAATAAATTATGTAACAGATCCTTGCTCTTCATCAAGCAGTTCATCTTCTTCAGGAAATATTCTTTGTTCAAGTGGTGGAAGCTGCTATTTAAATGGTGGCACAGGTACAAGTGGACAACAATGTCCATCAGCAAGTTTGGCTTATTGTTCAAACGGTACGACCCCTACACCAACAGGAGCTTCCTGCACTATAAGTGGCTGTATGGGTTCCTGTTATACTTCATGCCCTTCTAGCAGTTCATCTTCTTCGGGAATTAGTACTTGTACCACAAGTACTAATTGTCCACTTGGTACTTGTCCAAATGGAATGACTTATCAAAGATACAGTTGTATAAATGGACAGTGCATACAGGCAAATTACTTAGTAGATCCATGCTCCTCTTCCGGCTCTTCTGGCAGTAACACTTGCGTCTCTGGAACATTTAGTGATTTCAGTTACTCATCATTAGGAAACTGGGATGGTGGTTCATATGACATTGTATATGGACCTGACGGTAATTTTTGGTTTACTGACATCTATAATAATCGAATAGGAAGAATGACACCTGCTGGAATCGTTGATTTCTTTACTGTTACAACTACTAATAGTCAGCCAAGGTACATAACTAGAGGCTCTGATGGCAATCTCTGGTTTACTGAAACCACTGCAAACAAAATAGGAAGGATTACTCCAGCCGGTGTGATTACTGAATTTGCAGTTCCAACAAGTAACAGTGGGCTACGTGATATTACTGCTGGACCAGACTGTAATTTATGGTTCACCGAATTTAATACAGATAAAATTGGAAGAATTACACCTTCTGGAGCAATTTCTGAATTTATTATTCCTATAAGTAGAGGTCCATTAGAAATTACTGCTGGTTCAGATGGAAATCTTTGGTTTACTGAAAATACCGGAAATAAAATAGGTAGGATTACTACAAATGGCATACTAACTGAATTTAGTACTCCTGCTGGTGCAACCGCTCCACCACAAGGCATTACCAAAGGACCAGATGGAAATATCTGGTTTACTGAAAATCCAGGATACTTTATAACTGGTCAGGGAAAGATAGGAAGAATCACTCCATCTGGATCAATTTCTGAGTTTAATATTCCTCTGGCAAACATTACAGCACGACCACTTGGAATTGCCACAGGCACTGATGGAAATTTATGGTTTGGCGAGGACAGCGGCAAGTTTGGAAAAGTTACTACAAACGGTACAGTAACCTTATTTAATGCTCCTGATTATAATGTAGGTATTACTTCTGATGCACCTAGTAGCATTGCCACCGGACCAAATGGAAATCTCTGGTTTACTATCTATGGGGCAAATAAGATAGGAAGATATAATTTATGTAATTCCCCATCTCCTTCTTTAAGTAATGCTTGTACCCCAAGCAGTACTTCCACTAGCTCATCATCAGGTGGTTCTAATAACTGTGAAATTGAATTTGGAGATGAAAATATTGTTAAATACAAAGTTCCAAATGGCAATCCTATAAACATTACAAAAGGTCCAGATTCAAATCTTTGGTTTACTGAAAATCCACTTTACTCTGCTACTAACATGACAGGAAAGATCGGTAAAATCAATGTTGTTGGTTCAATAACTGAGTATAGTACTTCAACACAAACCGCCACCTATAACATAAACAACGGACCTAATGGCTTCCTCTGGTTTCTATCATCTGCACTAAGTAGAGCAACCACAAATGGAAGCATTACTGAATTCACTAACAATAACTTGCAAGTTGCAACAATCACTGATGGTCCTGATGGAAATTTATGGGCAATTGGTTATGATATCTCAGGTCAGTCCTCATACAACAAAATATATAAAGTAAGTCCAGCCACTGGAAATATAATAGCTGGATATGGTGGTACTACTGATTACAACATAAGATCCTACACTTCTATAACTAAAGGTGTTGACAACAATATATGGTTTACTGAGTATCACGAGTCATATAGTGCAGGTTCATATAATCCTGTTAAAAGATCCATAGTAGGAAAAATTACAACTGCTGGTGAAATTACAGAGTATGCAATTCCTACAGCCGACAGAAATATAACTGGCATTTATGCAAGATCCGATGGAAGTCTCTGGTATATTCTGCCAGTAGAAAATAAAATTGGAAGATTTGCTACTAATGGTGTTGTAAATGAATTTAATCTTCCTTCAGGTATTTATCAACCAAAAAAACTTACAACAGGACCAGATGGAAATATTTGGTACTCACGATATACTACAGTGGGTAAAATTACCCCCGATGGAATGATAACTGAATTCTCTCTTCCACAGGGGATGTATGCAACTGATCTTATTACTGGCTTTGATGGAAACTTATGGATTGTAGATAGTTCCGGTTATATTGCTAAAGTCATTTCCTGCTTTGGTAGCTCTATCTGTGTAGAGAGTTTCTCAAACTATTCTTATGGCTCTACAAACTTTGGATGGAGCATAGATCCTAGTGTTGCAGGTTATAATCCAAGAGTAGTACAAATTACTAATTATTATGGGAACTCCGGAAATTCTATTGAACTTAGACCATCTACAACATATAATGATCCCGCCGTTATAAGAAAAACAATTCCAGCAGTCAGATATGGTTCATTCAAATTTGACGCACTACCAAATCAAACAACTGGAAACCTTTGTTTAGTGCTTGGTTCTCAACCAGGAAGCGATAGTTCCTCAATTACAACATGCTTTAGAAATAATGGTCGCTTAGAATATTTATCAGGTTCATCATACCTCCCAATTGGTTCTACATACAGTGGAATCTATTCAAGCAACACCTGGTACAACATAGAAGTAAAATGGTTTAACGGTAATTTTGATTTTTATGTAAACGGTTCAAAACTAAACCCTTCACCTCTTCCTTACTCAGGATTCCAGGATTATCCAATCAACAGTGTTGTTTTAAGAGCAGAAAATTCAGGAGCCTTCTATATAGATAATGTTGTTGATCCTTATTGTTTTGCTACTTCAACAACATCATCTTCCACATCATCAAGTTCGTCTTCAAGCTCATCATCAGGAGGATATTGTCCACAATGCCAATCTACCTGCCCTACCAGCTGTCCTTCTGGAACTATAAATTGTAACGGTTCGTTCTTTTCAGATATTTGTGACTATCAGTCACGGTGGTGTGGATGCACACCAAGCTCTTCTACATCTACTTCAGGTACTCCTGTTCAGGGATTCTGTGATTCTTTAGGACAGCCTTATTGCAATGATAATATGTCAGTCCCTACCTGTCCTTCAGGACAGCCTTGTATTAGATGTCTTGGTGGTGGTGCTGCTGGATGTTTTGCAAGTATAACTAGTAGTTTTGCTGAAGAAATTATTTGTGCTCCATATGGCTCTACTGCTCCAATTTGCATGGCGACTTCTACTTCTTCTAGCAGTGGTGGTGGAGCTCAAGGATTTTGTGATGGTAATGGTCAACCATATTGTACTAATGGACAAGTACCAACGTGTCCTTATAACAAACCTTGTATTAAATGTCTAGCCAACGGTGCTGCTGATTGCTACGGTGATATTAATGATTATAACGGTGTTTCCATTACCTGTTCACCATCAGGCACTACCGCTCCAATTTGCATGGCGACTTCTACTTCTTCAACATCTTCTACAACAGGTGGTCAAGGTTTCTGTGATGGTAATGGTCAACCATATTGTGACAATGGACAAATACCTACTTGCCCTTATGACAAGCCTTGTATTAAATGTCTAGCAAATGGTTCTGCTGATTGTTACAACGGTCTAAATGATTATAATGGTGTTTCTGTTACTTGTTCTCCATCAGGGAACACCGCACCAGTTTGCACGGCTACTTCTACATCTTCCACTTCTTCAAGTACTGGTGGATCAAATCTCCCAACATGCAGTTCTAACTCATGTAATTTTGGAGGCAGTCCAACATGTCAGTCTGGAACCACAAATTGCTCTTTTGGATTAACACCTACCTGTGAATATTACTTTGGTGAATGCAGAGCTATTTGCAGAGGAGAAAATGGATATGATCCTGATGGAGCTTATTGTAATTAAAATACCAGTTTCCATATTATTAAAAGCATCATTGTTTATTCTATCTATTCCTATAAAAGAACATTTTACAGTCTATGTCCTTAATAACCCCTTCCTGATAAACTATTACACAAATGGCAATGATAGTTGAAACAAATTTTTTTGGAGATTTTGAACAGGCAGACGACCCCAAAGTTTTAATTATTCCAGCACCTTATGAATACACTACTCCATATATTAAAGGAACAAAAAATGCTCCTCAGGCTATATTAAATGCAAGCAAACATTTAGCTGCCTTTGACGAAGAACTCTGGGTAGATATTGCAAAAATTGGAATAAATACTTCTAGCTTTACTGCTTGTGAATTTGTCAGCAATAAATCAAAGCAACCATTTTTTGAAATTGAACAGGCTGTAAGAGATGCTGTTATCAACGGCTCTATGCCTGTTATTTTAGGTGGAGAGCACTCTATAACCATTGGCTCAATGAAAGCAATTTACGATCTTTTTCCTGATGTATCTATTTTACATTTTGGCGCAAGGTGTAACCTAAAGCATACTGTAATGGAAAACAGATACAGCGCTGAGTGTACCTTCAGAAGAATAAATGAAACAATGCCTGAAATAAAAATTACGCAGGTTGGAATCAGATCACTTTCTGGGGAAGAAGCAGACTGGCTTGAAACAAATAACCCAAATATTGAAATCTACTTTGGAAGGGATAAAAATCGCTGGAATATTGCTGATATTCTTACAAATCTTTCAAAGAATGTTTATTTGAGTTTTAATTTTAATGCTTTAGATCCATCTGTAATGCCTTCTACATCTATTCCAGAGCCAGCTGGATTTAACTTTGAACAAGCTTGCGACATAATAAAAAATGTTTGTGCATTTAAAGAAATCGTAGGAATGGATTTTGTAGATCTTGCCCCCACACCAAATTTAAACTCACAGGATTTCACTGCAGCAAAACTAATTTACAAAGCAATTGGCTATTCTTTTGCAAGAGAATTAGGTGCCTTTGAGGAAGAACCATCATCTGAGCTAGTTCAATCATAATAAATACATTTATCTTGGTGGTGGTGATAAAACTTGATTTAAAAGGGTTAAATTTTCTGTAAATTGTCTTATATCTCCACCTCTATCTATAGCAGTAGGAATATAAATATCCCTTGTTAAGCCTCTTTCCCCTGTAAATTGGGTTATATGATCTGGAGTAAGACCTAGTTTCGGTAATCGATTTATTTGTCCTAAAGTATTAGTCCTCTCTACATCATTTGTAGAGTTTATATAGCCAGATACTAATCTTCCTCTTTGGTATTGAACTGCTAATCTTACCTGCCCTGCTATGTCAACCATAAATTTTAATTTCTCCTTTGCTCTTTTCCAAATAATACAAAGGTTATTCCAAAAGAAATTGACATTAAATCAAAGCGTTTTCCTCTTTTCTAGGAAAGATTAGATAACTTCAAAGACAACCATGTTTTTTTTGTATATATTCTACAGTTTCTGAATATAAGGTTGTAACTAAATCCTCGTTACCATCTGTAAGAGACTTTACAAGGTCTGCTAAAACCTTATTTCTTTCTACAGCTTTTTGTACATCTTCCTTATATAAAGATTGTGGTTTTACAGTTCCCTCTAAACGCGTCAAAAATTCACGAATAAAATCAGCTAATTCTTGCTTACTTAATGGATTGGTTCGCATTTGATAATTATCATTATCAGGATCTCCCATTAAACTTTTAGCAGTTTCAAAAATCGCATAACGATATGTTTCATCAAAAAATTCTTTATCTTTCTTTTTATCCCCTGTTCTATATAGAGCCAATCTTTCATCCTTATAAACAATTTCTGCAATAATTGCAGGACTCTTTAAAGCCATTGGATCCCATTCGTTATCCAGAATTGCCTTATATAAGGACTGTGCCTCTACAGAAAAAATCTCATCTGCTCCAGCCTCTTGCAGATTTGTTGACTGTTTTATACCAAGAACGGCTCTGTATAAATTTTCTGCTAATCCCCTATCTCCATGTGTAATTCCAGCTGTAGTAGCCTGTAATTCTCTAGTACTACTAACTAATTCAGCAATTTCTTTAGGAGTACTGATCGGATGTCCGGTTTCTTTAGCAACTATCTGTAATTCATTTCTAAAATAATCAACTGCACTTAAGCTAATATTTGATGGAACAGTTTTTATCACCACCATAGTAAACAATCCTTTCCTAAAATCTATTGAAGCTATACTCACAAATATATGCCTCAAAGTTATCTTTTATATAAATTAGGATTTATACTAACACACGTATTTCAAGGTTGCAAATTTTTCAGCCAATGAATTTAGTGACTCAAAACTCAGTTTCTTAACCAAAGGTATTTTCATAAGGCATTTAACCTTTGTAAGTTTAGAAATTACATCTGGAGCAGTTTTTATAACTGGATCATTAAGGGTTTCATCATAAGCAGAAACTATAAACCCTAAAATATTTAAGTCCTTTTGCTTTGCAAATTCAATGGTTAAGACCGAATGGTTAATCGTTCCCAGTGACGAACGCGAAACAATAATCACAGGATAGTTTAGATCTTTAATCAGATCAGCTACCAAATAGGTGTCATTGTGAGGAGATGCACTAGCACCGATGCGACAATCTCTTAACGTTTTTGAGATTGCTTCGTCGTCCGCCATAAGCGGACTCCTCGCAATGACGTGATCAGTAATCGGTACTGCCACTCCACCAATTCCTTCCACAATTACACAATCAAATTCTTTTTCTAAGTTTCTAATATCTAAAATAATTTTTTCTAAATCAATCTTTTTATTTTCATGTTCAGCTGAAATTATCGGTGCCGCAGGGAGAGAAAAACTATATGTATTAAAAATAGGAATTTTATTTCCTGTTAACTCTTTCAAAAAATCTGTATCTTTCGGAAAACCTGTCTGAATCGGCTTTGAAATACAAACTTTTTTACCTTCATTATGAAGTGAAATAGCAAGCAATGCACTAAAAATACTTTTACCAACACCAGTATCAGTACCCGTTATAAAAATGTTTTTTAAACTGCTTATCACTTCTCTCCTAAAAATAAGGGCGAGGATAAACCTCGCCCTTAAATTCCCTGTCAACCTAAAAGGTTACTTCCTGCTTCTTAAAAACTCAGGAATATCAAGAATATCTGAAGCCATTCTTTTTACTTTGTCATCAACAATTGTTTTTGACTTAGTTTCAGTTTTTTCTTCTTTTTTGTCAGCTACTGCAACAGAACCAAAATATTCTTTAGTGAATTCTTTTGATTGTACTGACTGTTTCTCAGATGCTTGTGGCACCATTGCAAAGCCTGTAGCAATAACTGTTATTTGAACTTCACTTTGGAATTTTGGATCAATTACTGCACCAATAATAATATTGGCATCATCCTGAGCTAATTCATATACAAGTCCTGCTGACTCATGTACTTCATGAAGCGTTAGATCTGGACCACCAGTTACATTAAATATAATTCCGGAAGCACCATTAATAGTAGTCTTGAGCAATGGACTTTCAATTGCTTTTCTTGCAGCTTCTATAGCTCTTCCTTCTCCAGTTGCTCTACCAATTCCCATAAGAGCTGAACCTGCTGAACTCATAATGTTTTTAACATCCGCAAAGTCAACATTTATTAGTCCAGGAATAGTGATGATATCTGAGATTCCTTGAACTCCTTGGAGCAATACATCATCTGCTTGTTTAAATGCATCATGAACTGTAGTTCTTCTTTCAATTACTTGAAGAAGTTTGTCGTTAGGAATAGTAATTAATGCATCTACTTTTTGTTTGAGAGCTTCAATACCTTGCTCTGCTTGATTAATTCTTCTTCTTCCTTCAAAAGTAAATGGTTCAGTACAAACTCCAACTGTTAAAGCACCTAAATCTTTTGCTACTTCAGCAATAATTGATGCTGCGCCAGTTCCAGTTCCTCCACCCATTCCGCAGGTAATAAAAACCATGTCAGAATTTTCAATTGCAACAGCAATTTCATCACGACTTTCTTCTGCAGCCTTTAGTCCTATTGTAGGATTGCCACCAGCTCCAAGTCCTTTTGTTAACTTGGTTCCAATTTGAATTTTATTTGGTGCTTGGCATAATTGTAATGCTTGAGCATCTGTGTTTACTGCCCAAAACTCTACATTAGTTAAGGATGCTTCAATCATCCTATTTACTGCGTTACAACCTGCACCTCCAACACCAAATACTTTTATTTTTGCTAGTGAAATATCTAAATTTGAATTTGAATCAAAAGTTTGTTCTTTCATTTTCTTTATCTTTCCTTTTTTTACAATTCCTACCTATGCTAGACCTATCTTAGATATGCTATGACCCCCATAAAGAAAATGCAAGTATCTCTTTGGCATATGTTTTCAGATAAATGATCTTTGATTTGATTTTAAAAAATGAATTTGGCCTTTAAACTCATATTTATCGCCCCTTTCCAGTCATTTAAAATAAATTTGTCAGACTAAAAAATGTTCCCACAAACTTTACGTTTAGTTATTATTTCTTTAAACGGTTGATGTAATTACACACCTTGACAACTTGAACAATAATAGTACTTAAAATATGTTTAATTAGTATTCTTCTTCTTCATCTTGAATCTTTAATAAGTCCTGCTTTTCTCTTTTTCTTGATTTAGCTCTTTTTTCTTGCTCAATTTTCGGAATATTTATTCCCTTTAAACTTCCTTTTCCACCAACTGATTTAGCCTTTGATTCCTGCTTTGTTCCATATATTATTTCCCCTTCTGCTTCTGAAAGGATTTTAATATAGCTGTCATATCTTAGTTCTGAGACTTCTCCAATTTTAATCATTTCTTCCATAGAACATCCATCTTCTCCTCTATGAAGACAATCTGAATAGTTACATTTTAAATTTGAAAACTCTTTAAAAGTGCTTTCAATCTTACTTAAATCCAGCCCACCAAAACTAAATTGTGCAAATCCGGGAGTATCAGCTAAAAATCCTTCTTTTTTATCTAATCCAATTAATTGAACATTTCGAGTAATATGTTTCCCTTGTTTTATTGAACTTAGATCTCCAATTAAAACAGCTGCATCAGGAATAACTGCTTTTATTAGACTTGATTTTCCTACCCCCGAAGGTCCTGTAAAAACCGAGGTTTTATTTCTCAGATTCTCTACAAACTTATCCAGTCCTTCCTTTGTAAGAGCAGAAACATATAAGACTTCAAATTCTGATTTTTTATAAACATCATCTAAATTAATCCTTCCTAAGTCAATTTTATTTATACAAATCAAACATTTTTCTCTTGGCATTTCATAGCTTATAAATGACAAATAACGATCCAGATTATACTGATCAAAATCTGGTTCAATACTGGAAAAGACAATAACTACCTGATCAATGTTTGCAACTGGAGGCTTATTGATTTTGTTTTTTCTCTCTTTTATATTTACAATAACTCCTTGAGCAGGTCCTGTAGTTTCAATTTCAACATTATCCCCCGCAAAAAGATACTTTCCTTCTTTAAGCAAACGACCTCGCGCAAAGCACTCCCAGATTTTATTTTCATTATCCACCACATAGTAAAAGTTGGCTAATATTTTCGTGATTTTACCTTCTATATTCATTATTTTCGCCATCTGGTACTTGATTTACCTTGTGCCTGTTCACTATCAATAACTTGAGCAAGTTCCGGTTTTTCCTGAATAAAAACTTCCGTAAGAAAAAAAGAGAAAAATGGTAAAACAGGAACTAACAATAATGCAAACAATAAATCATAGCCAATCATGCTGAAAGACAAATACCAGCTTATATCTAACAGATTGATTTTAAAAATTAAAAGATAAAGAATTCCAAAAAGATGTGTTGCAATTATTGGTATAAAAGCCGCAAGAAGCTTTTTATCCATTTGAAAAAACCACCCACTTAAAAAAGCATTCAAAGGTAAGGAAATCAAATAGCCAAAAGTTGGTTCTTTATAATAATCAATACCACCGCCACCAGCAAAAGCAGGAAAACCTAAAAACCCAATTAAAAGATATGCCGCTAAAGTTAAGGCTCCTACCCTTGGTCCAAGTAAAACACCACACGACCAAGCAATAATCACTTGCAAATTATATGTTTGCATTTCAAAACCAAAACGTGGGCAAAAACTAAGTAAAAAATCAACCAAACTATGCTCCAGGTCTTTTTTAGGGAAATTTATACTAATGAAAGGGATTTGTATAAGTATAAAATTGCTTAAATATATTAAGAAAATAAAGGCAATAATCACTAGCCAACGATATTGATATACAACCTTATATCTCATATTTTTCAATTATCACATAACTTAGCCCTAAGCTATAAGCCGTAAGTTTTAAGCTTTAAGCCTAAAAACAGAAAATTCCTTAAAATGCTTATAACTTATAGCTTATAACTGTTCCATGGAACTATCTTTACAAACTTTAAATCTGATAACATAAAGCAAAGAATAAAACCATGGATGATGTTATAAGTTCACCTCTAACTAAAGCTGAAATAAAACCTGCGGTCAGAAAAAATGTTATTCCAATAACATCAATCTCTGATCTTGGTAGCATCGTCGCAGAAATTCAAAATCAACTTGGTGCATTAATTACAAAGCTTGATAATGATGTAAGTCCTGAGTTTAAAGCTTTAATGGAAGGATATGTTAATAAAGCAAATGAAACAGAAGGGCTCAAAGTTAATTTAGAAAACACTTCTACAAAATATGAAGAGTTAAAAGCAGAAATAAACAAACTTAGAGAAACTAACAGAAACCTAATCCATGAACTACAAAACACAAGAGAGTCACTAAGAAATCTTGAATCTGATTTAAATAATTTTCAGGATATTTCAAAGAGAAATGAAGATGGCTACAAAGATAAAATCAAGAATCTTACAAAACAAAATCAGGAATATGAAAGTAAAGTAAAAGCTTTAGAGTCAAAAATTACTGAATTAAAAGAAAACCAGGAAAATGTTAAGAGTGAATACGCTGATCAAAATTTCAAATACAGGCAGAATGAACAAGAACTTGTTATTGAAAGAGAAAAATTTAAGAAACAATTAGAAGAATATGAGATTTTACTAGATGAGCAAAAGGAACAAATTGAGTTTAAGACCAAAGAGGCTGAGTACAAAGATGCTCTTCTAAATCAGTTAATTAAGAAAACTACTACTGACCGAATAGTAAATCAAGAAATTGAAGATAACAAAGAAAAGCAAAAAGCCAAGAGAAAAATTTGGTTTTTTAAGTAAAAAACTTGCCTTTTTATAAAAGAACCTTAATTTATCTTTAACAATAGAAGAAATATCTGGTATTGCTATCAAATTTTTCTCCTTAACCTCTTTTTATATATCAGACAGACTTACAAACTGTGCATAGGCAGTTTTTAAGAATGTTTTCTAACCCAGCAAAACTGGTCTTAGAAATAGTGTGTGAACAAAAGATTTTGAATATAAAAAACGGAGATATTAGATGAAAACTTTAAATAAAACTGTTAATAATGAAATTCTAGAAGTAGATAAACTAACTGATGAAGAGGGATCCTTTGAAGAAGAAAAAGCACTTGATAAAAGCTATGCAGAATCTCCAGTCACAGATGATCTCGTAAAAATTTATCTTAAAGAAATTGGAAAGATGTCTGTTTTAGCTCCTCACAAAGAGCTTGACTTAGCAAGAAGAAGTCAACGTGGTGAGTTAAAAGCTAAACAAGAATTAGTCAGGCATAACTTGAGATTAGTGGTTTCTATTGCAAAGAAATACTTAAACAGAGGAATGTCTTTTCTTGACCTTATTCAGGAAGGAAATATGGGATTAATGAAAGCTGTAGATAAATTTGATCCTGAACGAGGATTTAAGTTCTCCACTTATGCCACCTGGTGGGTAAGACAAGGAATAACAAGATCTCTATCAGATAAATCCAGAACAATTAGAATACCTGTTCACATGGTTGAATTAATTAGCAAGTTTAAAAAAGCAAAGAAAAAGCTCAGTGAAAAGACAAACTACACACCAACTGATGAAGAGCTTGCAAATGAGCTAAATCTCGATGTAAGTAGAATCAAAGAAATTGCTCAAATTATGGAATTACCAATTTCCCTGCACTCCCCTGTAAATTCAGAGGAAGAAGGAGATCTTGAAGATTTCATAACAGATGAAGACTCCTCTCCGGAATTTGCCACCAATGGCATTTTGCTTGGAATTAATATCAATAAGGCTCTTGGCTGTTTAACATTGAAAGAAGCGGCTGTAATAAGGTTTAGATTTGGTCTGGATTGTGGTCAGGAAAGGACCCTTGAAGAGGTTGGGAAAATCCTGGGCGTAACCAGAGAAAGAGTCAGGCAACTTGAAAGTCGAGCATTGAAAAAGCTCCGCCAGCCCGGTGCATGCGAAGTTCTTAGAGATTATTTCGCTGCTTAACTGAATCTTAATTTATCCTGCAGGGGCATGCTAAAGCATGCCCCTGTTTGTTTGTTTGACCTACACCATTCGAATTATCTATTGCCTAAAAAGCGCTTTCCCTAAGGGTTTTACAGGGGTTTATTAACAGAATCTAATATACCCCTAGGGTTAACTATTAGATGAATCCCGCTTAATTTCACAAGTAATACGTGGAAGCTCTAATCCCAGCAAGTGCAAAATTCATTTCAATCCACTGCTTACAAAAAGTGAAATTAAACATAATGATTCATCGATTCTTTATTCAATTTATAGATGTTTGCTCATTACTTTGCCAATTCATTAGGCATAATAATATTTGCTATGTAAAATCATCCGTTAGAAATCATACAAACCATTCAAAAAAAATAATTTATATAATTGCCATCTTATCTCTTTGCATCAGCTTAAAAGCATATGCACAAGAACCATCTCTCAACAATACATCTGTAACAGTAACCGATGATAACAATGGTAAAGAAGAAACTATTCAAGTAACCGGTCAGCAACAAGAACAAGTTGACAAAGGAACATTCCAACAAGCAGCAAAAGTTAAACACAGTCTAGCTTTTGATGTTCTGGGAAGAGAGCTTACAAAAAGAGAGAAAGAAGCTTATGGGGACAATCTATCCAAACATGATTTAAAAAATATCCTTGCTGGAGAACAAAGATTAGCAATTGTAAGAGCTCTTATAACTGTAGGCGAGGAAAGCTCAACAAAACAAGTATTAAACATTTATATTGTTTCAGAATTAAAAACCTACAGTGAACTTGTTGAATTCTTTACAGGACTTAAAGAAAAATATGGTTCAGTAAAAGTAGGCATAGAATCCGAGTATGTGTACAATATTACAGATAACGATCAAGCCTTCAAGAAAGCAGCTTCAAGAGCGTATGAAACAGTATTTGGCATACCTGAAGATAAACAAGAAAACAAAGAACAAATCGCTACTTTCTTAACACAAAGCAAAGCTACAACATATTCAAGAATGGTTCAAGCATTGTTGCAAACACTTACTCCAGATTTAAAGAAACAATTACTCTTTAACGCACTGGATCAAATTGGCAGACCTGACTTAAAAACAAATGATAACTTTGTTAATAAATTGATGGAACAGGAATTTACCTATGAGCATTTAATGGAATTATTTAAAGAGCTTCAGGGTAGCGCTCCTGCTCAAGCAGTAAAAGAAAAAGCTTCTAAGAATTAAATAGTGCCAACCCTTAGCAGAAACTCTACTATAATTTAATTACAAATAAAATTAACAAGGGTATAAACATTACCTTCTTTTAATGTTTTTCCTGTATTCTAGTATCATTCACAAGTTACCTAGCCCAAACCCCGCCGCCCAGCGGGGTTTTTATTTTCTAAACGCCTCGTAACTTCTACGAAGATTCCTCGGCTATTAGATATCTCGTTTCATGCGCTCGGATTTTTACATTAGAAAATCCTCGCTTAAAAATTCTGCTATAACATTATCCTTGGATAAAAGACAAGCTTGTGGCTTCCGTCGATCAATTTTTCTCGTTTTACCGGATTTACCTGCCTCAGGCAGGATAAATCCTTTAACTGCAATTACGATAGCATTAATTCCCAATGAAAACACCCTGCATCCTGCAGGGTGTTTCTGGCTTTAAGGTAAACAGGAGGGTAGGGTAACTTATTCCTTAAAACCCTAATTGCATTTTGCCATAAGCATTTGCCTGGATATAATACACCATGAATAAGCCTCCAGCAGTGAACTATGTCACAAGCTAATTCTTGATTATTTGCTTTGCAGCTTCATATCCTTTATTAAACATCTCTATATGATCTTCTGATTTCACTGAAAACAAATCCATCTGTGAAATCAAATTTAATTCCGGTTCAACACAAACAATATTATTATTTGTTTTGTTTTTATTCTGAATACTTTCAAGGAAACGTAATCCTGCCTTTTCAAATTGATGCACCAGATTATCAAATGGATAACGTGCTTTTGTCTTATTTTTACATTTAAGTTGTACTGAAATTGTTTTTCCACTATCCCACAAATCATCAGGGCAATATTTCGCAAAGAGACCATCAACATGCAAGCCATTTGAATATATGACTGGTTTAAATATTCCTGGGATAGAAGTCGTTGCTGTAAGTATTTTAGATAAGCTAAAATTCTCACCATTCCAGATCTCTTGCTTCATTTTTAAGAGATTAAAGGTGATAATCCAAAGATTTTTTTTCGGTTTACAGTAAGCACTAATGATTTTTCCAAAGACACTGTTATCAAACAATCCTCCTGGCATAAATGAAAGCTTTGCAAAAAATTTAGGATGTCCAAACTGAAGTGTTAATTTTAAAAGTTCTCGTGCGGGCAAATTATTTGCACCCCACGAAGCAACAATAGCTCCACCGGAAGTTCCTGAATAATTTTTAATTTTTATATTATTATCCTGAAGATAAGCAAGGACTCCTACATGAGCCGCAAAAAGTACTCCAGAACTAGAAAATGCCAAGTTGTATTTCATAGTCTCTTAATGGATGTTATGGTAAATTATTTAGTTCCTACCATATAAGAGAATTATAACGCATGCCACAAGAGACTTATTTGAAATTCATTGAAGAACGAAGAAAACGAAAAAAGCCTTCTTTTTTTGCCGGGTTAATAATATTTATAATTGGTTTAACTATAATAATAATTTCCCTTAACATTTACAACCCATCAATGGTTCCAAAAGAACTGAGATTAATAAGTTTAAATAAAAATTTAAATGTTCTCATATTGGGATGTGATGAAATCTTTGAAGAAGGAAACAAAGTTATAAAAGGAAGATCAGACACCATAATACTATTAAGCTGCAATCCCACCAATAACACCCTAAACATTTTAAATATTCCAAGAGACACAAAAATAACTATTCCTGGTCATGGATCAGAAAAAATAAATTTTCTAAACTCTATTGGTGGTCCAATTTTTACCAAGAAATGCATTGAAAAGCTTTTAAGAATTCATATTGATAATTATGTAATGGTAAATGTAAAAGGATTAAATAAGATTATTGATGAGGTTGGGGGAATAGATATAGATGTCCCTCAAAGAATGCAATATAGAGATATTACTGCAATGTTAAATATAAATTTATTTCCAGGGAAACAAGTTCTAAATGGAGAACAAGCCGTTGGATTTGTAAGATTTCGATACGATAATTTAGGCGACATTGGAAGGATTCAAAGACAGCAAATATTTATGAGAGCTGTAATTAAAAAACTTCTGGACCCGATTACTTTCACTAAAATTCCTGAATTAATTTCAATATACAAAAAAATAATTACAACAGATTTAAAATCAAGAGATGTTATTAAAATTGCAAATTTTATAAGGAATGTCCCTTCTTCAAATCAAAATATTGTAATTCTGCCAGGTGAATTTGGGCGATACAACAAAGTAGGTTACTGGATACCAAGCCAGGAAGAAATAAATAAAATTGTAAAAAAAATATTTTCAGATAAGCCTAATAAAATGCTATTCCAAAATATTGAACCTAAAAACATAAAAGTTTCTATTCTAAATGGAAGTAAAAAAGATGATCATTTAGCTACAAAAATTTCAAATATTCTAAGAGAACATGGATATACTGTTGAACTTTGCCAGGATTATGAAAGTTCAGTATCAAGAACAAAAATCTATGCACAAAAAGTTAATTCTGAAACAGCTTTACAAATTAAACATATCCTTGGTAATATTGGTGAATCAATAAATGGAAATTTAGGACCTCCTGATTCCGATATTACAATCCTTGCTGGAGATGATCTGATAAACTCAGTTAATAAGCTAAGTAAGAACTAATTGGTAGAATTTATGTTTGATAATTAAATTCTAGTTGTCAATTAATACAAATGTTATACGACAGATTTTTTTTAATAAGTTTAATTATTGGGGTTTGGGCTTCAATAAAAATATTTGAGGAATTATTGCCAGATAAGGCTCTAAATTATCTTCCAAAACCACTTGCTCTTTATGGTGTTCTTATTCTTGTAATTGCAATGATTATTCACACTGTTTGGCTTGCTATTGCACAAAGAAGAAAAGGTTTTTTTAAAACTAAATTTGAAGCCGCTTCAGATCAACTACCAAAAATCAACAAATTTCCAAGCATTGATATTTTTATAGCAATCCATAATGAAGAAAAAGTGATTGCAAGTACAATCGAAAATCTATTAGAACTAAATTATCCAAATTACTTTATTTATCTAGTTAATGATCATTCAATAGATTCTACCAACGTAATCCTAGACAAATATCAAGTCCAATATCCGGAAAAAATTAAAGTCATCCACAGGCAAAATGAAATCAGTAGAGGAAAGGCTGCTGCATTAAATTTTGTTTTTGCTCACTCAAACGGTGAATTGATTGCTGTCTTTGATGCCGATGCAAGGATAGAATCTGATTACCTCTTAAAAATGCTTCCTTATATAGAGGATTCAGCCACAGCAGCAGTTCAGTCACAAAAGAGAGTCTCTAATCCAAGCACAAACTATCTAACAAAACTTCAGGAAAATGAATACTGCCTCGATAATTATTTTCAGTGCGGCAAGGATGTAATAGAAGGAAATGTTGAACTTAGAGGAAATGGTTTTCTTATTAAACGTGACATCTTGAAAAAAGTAGGTTTACTAGATGAAGAGTCTTTAACAGAAGATCTTGAGCTCTCAACCAGATTAATCGTAAACGGCTGGCATATTAGATTTTGTCGGGAAGCTATCGTATTAGAACAAGCACCTGTAAATTTTAAAGCTCTATTAGTTCAGAGACTTCGGTGGACTGAAGGTAGCTTAAGAAGATATTTATCAAATCTCCCTAAAATATTTGGACCTACTAAAGAAACATCTTTCTCTCAGCAATTTGATGCTTTTGTATTCTTAAGTCAGTTTGCAGTTCCAATGTGGATTTTTCTTGATATAATTTCAGAAATAGCAAGATACCTGAAAGATCAAGAGACTCATCTGACAAGCCTAATGTTAATTTCACTTGTTATTTGGCTTATTACCTGTATAAGTCTTACTTTTGGAATTAGGATTTATAGGAAATTTTCATGGAGAACCAGTTTAAAACGTGCAATTGAAACCAATTTTTATTTTCTTACTGTTTGGCCACTTATAGTTATGCTTACCTTTCGAAAAGTTCTTTTTAGCAGAACTAAAGGTAAGTGGCATAAAACGGAAAGACATGACGAAAACGGGGTTTCAGTTTTTTAGAAAGGATAAAACCAATGGCAAAATTATTAGACTTCTTATATAACAGATTAAAATCTTATGGCGTTGACCATGTATTTGGAATCGCTGGCGAGTCAGTACATGTACATTTCCACTACTTGCATAATAGCCCATTAAAGCCTGTTCTCATGACACATGAACCTTGCGTAGGATATGCTGCAGATGCATATTCCAGAATACGTGGACTTGGTGCTGCTCTTGTAAGTTATGGAGTTGGTTCTTTAAACTTAGTAAATGCTGTTGGTCAAGCCTATGCTGAATGTTCACCAATGGTTGTTATAAGTGGAGGACCTGGAGTAGCCGAAAGAAGAAAATACTCTCATCTTCACCATAAAATCAGGACTTATGAAACACATCAAAGAGTTATGAGTGAAATTACTGCACTAAGCATAATAGTTGATAATCCATTAACCGCAGGAAAAGAAATTGACAGAGCACTCTATACAGCAGTTACTTTTAAAAGACCTGTTTACATTGAGATTCCACGTGATATGGGTGAAATAGAAATTCAGGATGAACCTTTTCAGCCTACTAACAAACCTGAAGATCATGCAGCACTTGATGAAGCAATGGATGAAATAGTAACCATGCTAAATAATGCAAAAAATCCTGTACTTATAGCTGATGCAGAACTCTCAAGGCTTGGACTACAAAAGGAGCTAATTACTTTTGCTGAGAGAGTTAATATTCCAGTAGCATCCACACTTCTTGGAAAATCAATATTTCCTGAAGAACATCCACTTGCAATGGGAGTTTATTTCGGACAATTAAGTAACTCTAAAGTAGCAGAATTTATTCATAATTCAGATTTTCGCTTAATGCTTGGAGTAATTTTAAGCGACATAAATCTTGGAATGTTTACAGCAAAATTTTCTCCTGATGATGCAATATGTGCAAACATTGACGGATTAAAAATAAAAAACCATTTTTATCCCCAAATTGGGCTTGACTTTTTTATGAAGGGACTGCTCTCAAGAAATGACATAAAAAGACATGATATAACCTTTCCCAAGATTCACATTCCAAACTACCCAACTGGTGAAGATAAAGATAAAATCACAGTAAAAGCTCTTCTTTCTATTACAAATGATTTTATTGATAAAGGATACAGAGTGGTTTGTGATGTTGGAGACTGTTTATTTGGGGGGCAGGAGTTTCAAATGAGAGGAGCTTCTACTTTTCTTTCTCCAGCTTATTACTTAAGTATGGGCTTTGCAGTACCTGGAGCAATTGGTGCACAGATAGCTGATCCAGCTCGCAGACCTATCGTAATGGTAGGTGATGGAGCCTTTCAGATGACTGGATTTGAGTTAATTACTATGGCTAAATTAAAATTAAACCCAATCATTATTTTGTTTAATAATAAAATCTATGCCACATTAAAATACTGTGAACCACCAAAAACCATGCAGCCACACAATATCCCCACAATGGACTATGCAAAGTTAGCTGAGCTAATGGGCGGCAAAGGAATTCATATTGAAACCGTGGGTGATTTTAGAAAAGGACTTGAGGCTGCAAAGCAAGTAAAAGATACTTTTACTTTACTTGATGTAGAGCTTGATGAAAAAGATATTTCACCTGCACTTAGAACCTTTGGGGAAAGCCTGGGAAGTTTTGTAGAGGCATCAGCAACAGGAAAGATAAAGGTTTAAATTATAAAATTTTGCTAATATATTCACTATGTCAAAAGCAGAAACGGTTGAAACTCAAGAAAAAGATCTCGATAAAGGAGAAAGTCTTTTAGCAAAACTTGCACTTGATGCTGAGCTTGCTGATTATTCACCTGTAAAAGGCTGTATGGTTATAAGACCTTATGGCTATGCTATTTGGGAAATGGTTCAGTCATCCCTGGATAAAATGATAAAAGAGACTGGACATCAAAATGCATACTTTCCTCTTTTTATTCCTGAAAGCTTTTTGAAGAAAGAAGCTGAGCACGTAGAAGGATTTGCACCGGAATGTGCAGTTGTTACTTACGGGGGAGGAAAAGAGCTTGAAGAAAAGCTGATTATACGTCCTACTTCAGAAACAATAATTAACTATATGTTTAGTAAGTGGATTAAATCATACAGAGATTTACCACTTCTTTTAAACCAATGGGCAAATGTGGTTCGCTGGGAAATGAGAACAAGATTATTTTTAAGAACAACAGAATTTTTATGGCAAGAAGGGCATACTGCTCATACCACAAAGGAAGAAGCTGAAACCGAAGCTTTAAAGATGCTTGAAGTTTACAAAACTTTAAGTGAAGACTTCTTAGCCATTCCAATAATTGATGGAATAAAAACAGACAGCCAACGCTTTGCTGGCGCAGTAACCACTTATTGTATTGAGGGCTTAATGAAGGATGGAAAGGCTCTTCAAATGGGGACTTCCCATTATTTAGGACAAAATTTTGCAAAAGCATTTGACACAAAATATCAGGATCAAAGTGGACAATTACAATACGTTCACCAGACAAGCTGGGGAGTCTCTACAAGATTAATTGGAGCAATCATTATGACCCACCATGATGAAAAAGGATTAAAGATACCCCCAAACATTGCACCAATTCAAATTATTGTTGTCCCCATATATAAGGAAGCGGTTGAAAGAGAAACTGTTTTGAAGAAATGTAAAGAGCTTGAAGAAAGTTTAAAAGGATCCTTTAGATTAAAAATTGATGATCGAGATCAATATAGTCCCGGGTGGAAGTTTAATCATTGGGAATTAAAAGGTGTTCCAATTCGCATAAATTTGGGGCCAAAAGACATATCTAATAATGTTGTAGAAATTGTAAGAAGAGATACTTGTGAAAAGTTAAAGAATGTACCACAAGACAACCTGTTACAGTATCTATTAAAGTTGTCAACTGAAATCCAAGAAAATTTGTTTAGACAAGCAAAGGATTTCCAAGTTAAAAATACATTTAACGTTAACAATGAAAAGGAATTTATAGAAAAAATTGTAAATGGTGGATTTTTAACCGGATTCTGGTGTGGGAATAATTCCTGCGAAGAAAATATCAAACAAAAAACCAAAGCAACAATCCGGTGCATACCTTTTAAATTGCCTGTTGACCAAAACAAGGAAGAAGGTTATTGTATCGTATGTAATAAGAGTTCAAGAGAAAAAGTTTTTTTCGCAAAGGCATATTAAAATATTTAATTCATATACTTGCAAGAAAAAACTATCGATGGAAACTTCAAATAATTTGAAGTATTAAATGAAAGGATAAGTAATGTTAACAGCTACTGAATCTCCTGTATTAAATGTTCCACCAAGACAAATCGATGAACTTCCATGGAAAGTATTAGTTGTTGATGATGAAGCTGCTATCCGAAGAATAGTAGCATTCAGATTACAGCAGAATGGGTATCAGGTTTTAACAGCCACAAATGGCGTTGAAGCTTTAGAAACATTCAATCAAAATTATCCAGATCTAGTAATAATTGATCTTATGTTGCCTGAGATGTCAGGTTTTGAATTAACAGAACAAATTAGAAAAAAATCTTATGTTCCAATAATCATCCTTTCAGCAGCAAATGATGAACCAAGCATAATCAAAGGATTAGAATTTGGAGCAGATGACTTTGTAAAAAAACCGTTTAGTCCTCTTGAATTAGAAATTAGAATTAAAGGCTTACTAAAAAGGATTGGCAGAGTACATTCAATTGAAGAGCAGACGCAAAGCCAAACTTCACATGTTGGACAAGTTATTCTGATTGAAGATGTGAAAATTGATGTAGCAAAAAGACAGGTCTTTAGAAAAGGACAAAGAGTACATTTAACAGAAAAAGAATTTGCTTTATTAGAAACCCTTGTTAAATATGCAGGGGAACCTATGACACATGAACATCTTTTAGAAGAAGCTTGGGGCTTTCCTGTTAGGACACAATCAGATGTTTATATAGTAAGAACTCACGTTAGCAGATTAAGAAGTAAGCTAGAAGATAATCCTGATGAACCTACATTAATACAAACCGTAAGAGGAATAGGGTATAAATTACCAAAGGTTTCTTAAGATCTTAATTAACAGAAGTTGTAGCTAATCTAGAAATATATAAAGAATGAACTAACCTTGGCTTATACCGTCAAAGGTATATGTCTAAAAGTTTATTAAACGATTTAAAGAACTAGAAATGCATTTCAAAAAATTATTCCTATGTTTACTAATTTGTACAGTAGCTACTTTTAATTTCTCTTGTAGTAATAATAAACAAACTTATAAATTTCTAAACAAAAAAAATGTTCGAGTTGCTCTTGTTCTTTCAGGACCCGTAAGTGATTCATCCTGGAATGAAGCTGCTTATAACGGATTAAGAAGATATCGAAATGATTATCAAGCAGAAATTGCTGTGGTAGAAAAGGTAAGTTTAGCTGATGCTAAAAAGGTTTTTTCTGAACTTGCAAGCAGGAAATATGATTTAGTAATAGGGCATGGTTATGAATATGGTTTTATTTTTACAATGATAGCAAAAGAATATCCAGAGACATTCTTTTGTTGTATCGGTGGGGAAGTATACTCAGAGCCAAATGTATGTTCCTTTAAATTTAAGGATGAACAATATGGATATTTAATTGGAATTGTGGCAGGATTAAACACTTCTACAAACAAAGTTGGAATTGTAGTTGGTAAGAAAATGCCTTCTGTAGAAAGAACAATTGTTGGAATGAGAAAAGGACTTAAGTCTGTGAACCCTAAGGCAGATTTGGTGGTTTCCTATATAAACACATGGAGCGACATCGTTAAGGGTAGAGAAGCAGGTGTTGCACAAATTAATGCCGGAGTTGATGTAATCACGCACTTAGCTGATGTAAGTGGCATTGGTGTGATCAAAGCCGCTGAAGAGTCAGATATTTCAGCTATAGGTTCAATCACAGATCAACATGATCTTGCTCCTAGTACAGTTATTACTAGTGGTATTGAAGATGCTTCACAGCTTTTATACCTTGCTTGTGAACACTATTCAGAAAAAACATTAGAAGCCAAAGTTTATAGTTTTGGTTTAAAAGACCAGGTTATAGACTTAACCCCTAGCTATGGAAACATAGACCCTACAATAGAAACCAGAATAAACAGATTAAGAGATCAATTAACAGACCAAGAAGTAGTACAAGAAGAAAGATTAGAAACAGTGCGCAAAAAACACAGATAGATTTATTTAAAGATTTTTGATAATACTATTTTTGTATGTAAATAATTTAATCCACCCTGCCAGTAAAGGACATAAGGTTCACGAATCGGTGCATCACATGAAAGTTCTATAGTTGATCCTTCAATAAAAGTCCCACCAGCCATAATCACTTCATCTTCATACCCCGGTAATTTGCATGGGATAGGCGTTAAATGGCTATTTACTGGACTATTAGATTGAACAATTTTACATATTTTTTGAAGAAAATCTTTATCATTTAATTTTATAGAAACAACGATATCAGTTTTTACCTCATCTGGTTTTGGATTAACTTCATATCCATCTTTTTGAAACAGATAGCTTGTTAAGGAAATTCCTTTCAAAACTTGATTAATAACATGTGGTGCAAAAAACAATCCCTGCAAAATCATCCTACTCATATCAAACATACACCCACCTTTTTCCCCAATACCAGGTGCCGTAAGCCTTTCTGCAGCTAAATGAACATATTTTTTCTTTCCTGCAATATAACCACCTGAGGTAACAATACCTCCACCAAGATTTTTAATCAGAGAGCCACATGTAATGTCCGCTCCTACATCTGTTGGTTCCTTATGTTCAGTAAACTCACCAAAACAGTTATCTACAAAACAAATAATATTCTTGTTAATATTTTTTACAACTGAAATAATTTGTTCAATATCAGAGACTGTAAGAGACTTACGCCAATGATAACCTTTTGATCTTTGAATAAAAACCATTTTGGTTTTTGTAGAAACATATCTTGGTATGGCATCAAGATCAACATCAAAATTGTTCTTTAAAGGGATTTCTTTATAGGTAATTCCAGATTCTTTCAATGAGCCGCTATTATTATTTATTCCTATAATTTGATGTAATGTGTCGTATGGTTCTCCAGCAACAGATACAAGCTCATCACCAGGTCTTAAACAACCAAATAAGCAACATGAAATAGCATGCGTCCCTGATACAAAATGTGGTCTTACTACAGCTGCTTCAGTATTAAATATCTGCGCATAAATTTGATCTATCTTTGCTCTTCCAAGATCATCATGTCCATATCCTGTAACCCAGCTAAAATGCTGTTCTCCAAGCTGATTTTCAGTCAAAGCATTTAAGACTTTTTGAAAATTAGATTGCTCAATTTCATCCAGATATTGAAAATGTGTAACAAGATTTTTTTCTGCTTCTAGTATTTGGAGTTCTATTCCTGCTGTACTGTTTTCTTCTTTAGTTAACAAGTGAAACTTCTCCTTTTATAATTTCCCCGCCCATTGACCATGGATTTGCCTTGGTAATCTTTACGTTTATTAGTTTTCCAATCATACTTTCACATCCATCAAAGTTTACAACTGTATTTCCTCTGGTTCTGCCAGTCAATTTGCTTTCATTTGTCTGGCTTTTTCCTTCAACCAAAACTTCTAGATAATTATTTAAAAGCTCATTGTTTTTTTTCTCTAATACTTCATTAACAACTGAATTTAAATATCTCAAGCGTTCATTTTTCTCATCTCCCGAAATCTGATTTTCCCACACAGCACTTGGAGTATCTGGTCTTGGCGAGTAAGCTGCTGTATTACATGCATCAAATCCAATTTCCTGGACTATTTTAACTGTATTCAAAAACTGCTCCTGAGTCTCCCCGGGAAACCCTACTATAAAATCACTGGTAATTGCAGCGATTGGCATCTTATTCCTTATTTTTTCAGCCATCTTTCTGTATTTATCCACAGAATAAACCCTTGCCATGCGCTTTAAAACTGTATCATCGCCAGATTGCATAGGAATATGAAAATGTTCACATGCCTTTGGTAATTCAGCTACTGCATCAATTAATTCATCGGTCACATGAAATGGATGTCCGGTAAGAAATCTTATTCTTTCAATTCCATCAATATCATGAATGTGCCTCAAAAGCTTTGCTAGCGAATGCTCGGGATCTTCAGGAATATATCCAAATGTAGCTTTCTCTTTTGAATAGTTTGACGAGATGTCATAACCGTAAGCAGTAACATTTTGTCCAAGTAATGTTATTTCTTTAAATCCCTCTGCTGCCAAAGTTTGAACTTCATTAAAGATTACCTCAGGAGTCCGGCTTCTTTCTCTTCCACGAACAGATGGAACAATACAATAAGTACAATTAAAGTTACAACCGAGGATTACATTTACCCAGGCTGTAACCTTTGTTTGTCTGATTACAGGTAACTCAGGAAGCTCAAGTGGAAGCTCTTCTTCAATTTCACAAATATTTTTCCCTTTTTCAGCATTTTTTACAATCTCTGGTAATCTTTGAATATTATTTGTCCCAAAAACAATATCCACATATGGAAAATTTTTCTGAAGCCAGCTTCTTTTATCCTGAGCAACACATCCACCCACACCAATTAACAAATCAGGTTTTTTTTTCTTTTTATTTCCAGCAATTCCAAGCTGACTATAAAAACGATGGTTTGCGGTTTCACGAATAGTACAAGTATTAAAAAGCACAAGATTAGCTTTATCAATATCTTCGGTAAGTTTATAGTCAATCTCATCAAGAAGTCCAAGCATATGCTCTGAATCTGCTTTATTCATCTGACATCCAAAGGTTTCTATGTAGACATGTTTCATTATTCATTAGCAATTATAACGTAAGCTAAATCAGTTCTTAATTAGGTATTTATCCCATCTTATTAGTAAAATCCTTTTACATAAATAACCTTACTTAAAAAGTAATTATGAGAGTAACTTTTACCCCTGAACAATCCAAATATTATGGAAGTAAATTATCTACTGTTATTAGAGGAATCTCTGGTCCAGTAAATGAAGCTGTATCCTTAGAAACATTCGAAAAAGTATTTCATGGTTTATCAAAACCTAATCAAACAAACTTATTTTCAACACCTCTTTGGAGCAATATTGTAAAACCAAACTTACTGCCTTTCTCTACAGAAGCAAAGTCTATAAAATTAGCTCAAACTCCACTAGCTATTATTCCTGATTTTAAAGCTGGGGTTGATGTAATGATTTTGCTTAATTCCAAAGGAACGGACATAGAGATTGAAACAATTGATCTTCAAAAAGGTGGTCTTGCTGCAAATACTGCTGAAGCTTTAATTCAACTGGGATATGATTCAAGATTTTTTTCCATTCATGGCAAAGGAGAGATTGCTGATTTCCACGAGTCTTTATTAAGAGATGCTGGGATTAATCCCGTTAAATTAATAGATTCAGGAAGAGATGCATATATTCATCCATGTACCGTAGAAAGCTCTGACAGAAAACAAGAATTCTGGTTTGTTCAGGATAGAGAAATTTTCCCTCAAAGTGCTATAGATGAAGCAACAGAATTATTAAAAGTAGAATTGGAAAAAGGTTCAAATGAAGTCCTTGTTCTATCAGCAATCCCTCCAACAGGCTCAGGAGTTGATTATTTTACTAAAATGTCACTACTAGCACATTCAAATGGTAATCCAGTTATTTTTAATCCAAAACAATATGATCATATAGAGGAAATTGCTACTAACTTATTTGAAAATGGAAGAGTGGATGTCTTAAAGCCAAATGTTGTTGAGTTTACTCAATTTTTACAATATGCAAGGATTTTATATGGGGATGAAAGAGCAAAAGCTGAGGAATTAAAAAAAGAAGCAAAAGAACTAAGATTTGGACAAGCCATTCCTATGGCTAGAAAACTGATCCATAAGTATAGTCCTCGTTTAAGGGCTATATTTATGACTTTCAGTGAAAATGGATTACTTGCAGTTACTCCAAAACATGCAGTATTTATCCCTGCTCCAAAGGTAAAACTTGTATGTTCTTCTGGAGCAGGAGATAGTGGAATAGGAGGAATAATTGTTGAAGCTAAAGAAGAGAACATTGACCTAAGAACAAATCTCCATCCTGTAGATCTAGGAAAACTAGGAAAAGCTTTTAACTATACAGCATCAGCAACTGCTTCATTACCAGGCAATACAATCGCTGACAGAGATCAAATAAGGGCTTTAAAATCTGCTCATGACATAGAGCCTATATTTATACAATAATCACTAATATTTTACTCTTCTAAATAGCTCACTTGCCGGATTAGAAATTTTGTCTAAAAAAAGGATTCCATCCAGATGGTCCATTTCATGCTGTATGGCATGTGCTTCAAAATCTTTTGTAGCAAGAGTTTTAGCTTCTCCTTGAACATTCTGATAAGCCACTACAATATTCATTGCTCTTTTCACATTTGCAGTAAAATCAGGAATACTAAGACATCCTTCACGAACATTTTTAAAATTTGAAGATTCCAGGATCTTTGGATTAATTAAAATTAAGGGTCCATTATTTGGGTGAGGCTTCCTGGCTCTTGAAATATCAATTGCTATTATTCTTTGAAGATTACCAACCTGAGGTGCTGCTAATCCAACACAATATTTATGACTGTTAAGCGTTTCTATAAAGTCACTCAAAAAAATCTCTAAAGAAGAATCAAACTGTACTACTTCTTTTGAAACTTGTTTTAATATTGGTTCAGGATATTCAAGAACCTTTAATAGAGTCATAAATTCATAATAACGGATAGAAAGGAATATCTAAGTTTAAAAAGATTAAAAAAAAATTATAATCCACCGTACCTATAAACTAGCAACTTCTTCAAGCTCATACTTTATTTCAACATTTAAACTGGATGCAAGGTTATTTAAATCACTACCCAGTTTCCTGGTGTCAACATTTAGAGGAACTTCTGCTTCAAGGTACATTATATAAATTGGCTTTAATTCATTTCCAAAACGTCTCGTACTTAAATCTGTAATATTAACCTTATTGCTTGCTAATAAATTTGTTACCTGATAAACAATCCCTGGTTTATCAGCACCATACAAATGAATAACACATAACTGTCCTGGGTCAGTACTTCTTCTGTATACATCATCATGATTTAGTTGCTGTACATGTATAGTTAATCCTCTTTGGCTTGTAATATGTTGAAAAACGTTTTGAATTTTTTCAGCAGTGTAATTTGGTGCTATCGATATTAAAAGCAACATAGCAAACTGATTACCAATTATTGTATGAGATGAGTCATTAATATTTGCACCTAACTCAAATAGGGCCTTTGAAACATCTGCAACTATTCCTGGACCATCCGTCCCTAGTACAAAAACTGCAAAATATTTGTTTGGTTCACTCATAGTAAAAAACTTATTGAACTTATTCTACTTGTAGAATAATGGAAAATCAATATTTTTCTATTATTTACCGTATTTTTT
>JAHFBE010000074.1 GCA_023250205.1 Candidatus Melainabacteria bacterium
GTAGTTTGCGTAGTGGCTTGGATTGTTGATGCACTTTGTGTATCATTAGCTTGGAGTTGTTGATTTGCTAGTTGAGCTGCTGTTTGAGCAGCAGAAGTAGTATTTTCTTGTGTAGGAGTTGTTGGAGCAGGTGCAGGAGATGGAGAATCAGTAGTAGACGGAGGATTAGTAGTAGGTGGAGGATTATCAGTGGATGGAGTAGGTGTTGGAGTAGGTTCAGATGGAAGTGGATCGAGACAGTGACAAGCCATATCTGATTCTAATACTCGACAAACTTGATTAGAATCATCACACATACCACTACCACAACTTGGTGCTACTAAAGATTCACAATCCTGCTGAGAAGGGGGCTCTGGTGTTTCTTCACAAGAGCAATCTTCTTTACATACACCAGAGCCAGTATTAGGACCACAAGCTGGTTCATCACCGGGTGGATCACATTCTTCAAGAGCTTCTATCATAGAATTACCACATACTGGAGGAGGAGGTGGTGGTGGTGGATCTGGTGGTAGTGGTTCTGGTGGACTAGGTTCTCTTACTTCTAATCCATTTGGAAAACCAGGGACTGGAGGCAGGGAATTTATTACAGTAGAAGGGCCTGGGGTTAAATCTGCATTTGGTCTTGGTAAGTTTTGTGATACTACGTCTGAGAGATCTTCTACAGGAGGAGGTGAATTACTTGGAGGTGGTGTTTCTTCACAAGAGCAATCTTCTTTACATACACCAGAGCCAGTATTAGGACCACAAGCTGGTTCATCACCTGGGGGATCACATTCTTCAGGAGCTTCTATCATAGAATTACCACATACTGGAGAAGGTAGTGGGCGTACTTCTGGTAGAATTCCATTTCCACATTGACAGTTAACATTGCAAATTTGTCCAGCCATACATTGTGCTTGTATACCTGGTGGTTCACATAGTTCGCCAGCTTCTAGAATTCCATTTCCACAGATAGGATTAGTTGTTGAAGTAGCAGATTGAGTTTCAGTGGTAGTAGTGGTGGGTGTTGTTGTAGTAGAAGTAGGTTCAGTGGTTGTAGAAGTAGGTTGAGGAGTGGCTGTGGTAGTGGTGGTGTCAGCACCAGCGTTACTACCATCAACAGCACCGATTTGAACCATTGTGTCTATGGTGGGAGGCGACGCTGGTGGCGCTGGCGCAACAACAGGAAGACAACCAGGTAGTGCTGGATTATTAGTACAGCAAGCAGTAGAAGGAGGGTTTTTAATAGTACCATCTGGATTCTCACAACATGCATGAAACAATTCTTCATTAGTAATTGATGTACATTTTTTTGCGCTAATAACTGAACCAATACCACCAAGCAAGCCACTATTACCACCACCAATACCACCATTAATACCACCAATACCACCAAGGATAGAACCACCACTAACAAAGTTACCAGTATCAGTATTTGTAGAAGTAGTAGTTTCAGGAGTAGGTTCAGGTGCTGGAGCAGGTGTAGGTTGTCCTAAGTTAGCTTGTCGACTTGTTTCACGAATAGTATTTAGTGTGTTTAATTCTGCTTGCCTTGCAATTTCATCAGCATTTGGATGTGTTGCAGGAGTTTCAGCAGGTGCAGCATTTTCTAACGGTGCTACTGGAATAGTTGCAGTTGTAGCAGTTGTTGTATCTGGAGTAGCAGCAAAAGGTTGCTCTGTTGTGGGAGTTATAGTTGTATCATCTGAAGTAGTAGCAGAAGGCTGCTCTGCGGTGGGAGTTATAGTTGTATCATCTGGAGTAGTAGAAGAAGGCTGCTCTGTAGTGGGAATTGTAGTTGTATCAGTTGTTGTACTTGGAGTAGCTGCAGAAGGTGTTACAGATTCATTACTACTCGGTGTTCCATTTGTTTCAAGACTAGCTTCTGGACTAGTCGTTTCTTCTGGAGCTTCAGCTTCTACTTCACTAGGCAAATCGTTCTCTATACATTTAACCCTGAATATAGTCCCATCACTTTTCTTACATTTAAGATCCTTACAACATCTTGCTTTTTTCCACCCTTCTTTACATGTAGGAGTATCAAATCCATCATCTATTGCATTTTTTCCACAGGCAGGTCCAGCTTCATTATCACAGGAAATAGTTGTTCCTTCACACTTTGCAATTTCTTGTTCTGCATTTACTGGATTATTTATTAAACTTCCAAGGCCAAAAATCAAAGCAAAAATAGCCGAGTAACAAAAAATACTTTTTCTCATTTAAAGTCCTTAATTTACAAATATTGCAAACTCACTAGATTTTTTATACCCCCAGATATAAGTTAAACTTGTAAACTTTTTAGCCTATTTTTGTTAGGGGTAGCCCTTATACCATTCCTGAAAATTACATTGTTGGAAAAATATTACTTTTTAAGTGGAGCCATGTTATGTTTTCTTTGTTCAAATCGGTCTCTTGTAAGTTCTGGAATATTTGGATATCTGCCACCTTCCATAGGTTCTCTATGTGGAATTGTTTCTATAAATGGTGCATAAGCAGATCTTAATTGCTCAGGGCTTAATGCAGTCATTCCTTTTTTTGAATGTAAATATTGAAGTAATGCATCGACTCCTGTTTTTTCCGGGGCAGCAAAAGATGTTCCATTAGAAAAAGTAATAGCTTTTTTTCCGTTTAATGTAGTTTGTGTTAGTGACTGGAATCCTTGAAAACTAAGTATGTGATCTGCTAATAGCTCACTCTCTTTTCTTAGAGGGTTACCACGACTTGAAAAGTTTGTTAGCCTTGGGGTTGCTGGAAAGAAGTCTGCTGCTGTAACTATGGAAAGGTTTTTAGCAACACTTCCATCGGGATGCGTTCCTATATAGTTTAGTGTTCCAATTGGGGGATAAAAATCCTGCATGTAGTCATCTGGGTAATACCAGTGTGAATTACCTGCGGCTAAATTAAAGGTTTTTAAGCCAACACCCTCTAAATGATCAAGATGAGCAGCCATTAAGCCAAAATAATTTTGTCTTCTGTCTTCGTCATGCAGAATGAATGCATCAAAACCAAAAGAAGCATTTGCCCCCCAGGTGTTTGATTTCCCTGATATATTATTCTGTGCTATTTCTTCAAGTGTTCTTGGAATAACATCCTGAGCCCAGTATGGTCTGAAAGGGAGTTCAGAAAGAGTTTTTGTAGCATGCCATGAAGATATCTTTGAGCCTGGGACTATACTTCTTACTATAGATGCAACATTTGTAGGATGAAGTTCAATAAAATCCTGCGGGCGAACAGTGTCAAATGAACTGTCAGGATAAGAAATCCCAGGAAGGATTCCCGGGACAATATGCCCAACGTCTAAGATTGCTATTTCAACACCCTCTCCTAATTTGGAATCAGGCGGGATTGTACCTCTTGAAAATTCTTGTCTTGAAACAAAGTCATAAAGTTTTGTCAGTCTGTTATTTGTTTCTCCATTGAATCCTAATTTTGTATTGTCTGTTCTTGGATCATATCCATTTACTATAAGTGCCTGCATATATGCACGAATAAACTGTGCTCTTGGCATCTTAAGTTCAGCGCCACTTTTTCTGTTAACTTTTTGAATCTCCCTGTCTAGGTGACTTAGCATTTTATTTCTACCACCAAGGAGGTCATAAGCCTGTGCATAAAGTCTCTCAGTGCCGATAGCTTCAGAATTATATTTGCTCAAGCTATAAGGACCAAGCTCTCTGACTTCCATGTGTTTAAGAATCTTTGCTCCATGAGCACTTCGTATTTTCTTAAGGGTGTTTTTTTCTTCTCCATCTGACAAAGAATTAATTTTTTCATCATAACGCTGTCCTAGCCTAATCAATCCGTATAAAGAAGAATCTTTAAACAATGAACTTCCTTTTGCTGCTTGTATATGAAGTACATTTATTGCTTCATCTTCAGGATTTGTTAAATCAGCTACATCTCCAAGAGTTCTTGCAATTAAAGCAACTGTATGTCCAACCTGATTAGCTTTCGTCTTACCTCCCAAATAGCCATCTGGAGTCTTTATGTATAATTCAGGATTTCTAATAATATCTGCAAAAACTTTGGTTGCTCTTTTATCTCTGCTACCTGCAAGGATTTTAATTATGGGAGTACCCAGATGAATATCAAAATTATTAGTTCCCTTGCAACTATTTAGATAATCTATCATTTTAGGAACATAGGTGTCATGGTAGTCTTTATTGCTCCCAACAAGCTTGCACAATTTTACTTCAGTATTTGGGAATTCACTTTCACTGAATGCAATAATTGCAGCAAGTTTATTTGTCTCAGATAAGGATACTGGTTGACCACCATGTTTTACTACATAAGCCGAAGCTTTTGCATGCTGATTTATAAAATCTTCACAACGCTCAGTCGCCCGCAGTAAAAACGGACTCAGTTCAGAACCTTTAGCTTTATCTGAATAATAGTAACTTCCATTTACTGTATTAAATGGAGATGGTGTTGGAAACGTTTTATTGATTTTTGTTTGAGCAGGATTACATGACACTGCTTTTAAAAAAGCATAAAGAGCATTAGAACGAGTCGTTGGATGTTTTGTATTATCTAAACCAATATCAAGAAAAGTTAAAAGGGTTTGATCGGTGTTGCTTTCTGAAAGAGCAAGAGCAGAAAGAGAAGCATATAATTCTTTACTTTCTTCTGTAAATGGGTTGTTAATTACTCTTAGAAAAGCGCCTCTAAATGTTTCAGGATTGGACATGAAAGCCATGATTTTTAAAGCATTGACTCTTCCTATTTTTCTAATTTCATTTGTTGTATCGATATCTTCCTGGCTGGTTGGTTCTGGCCATGCTAACTTTGCTGTTCCATCGGCAATTGATTTTAAAAGTGTTTTTGATTCTTCTGGATGGGTATTTAAAGCTTGAAAAACTGCTACGTAGGTATGTCTTAAAGGAATATTCTCTGTCTTTCTTTGACCTGTTCCTATAACAGCATCCATTACAAGATCAGGATAGGATGCCATAACTTGACCTAGTATATTAAATGCGATTTTTCCTCTTTCATCTTTTTTTGAAGCTTCTCTTGCAATGATTTCAAGCATTGTGTAATCTGCGTTTGAATAAGAAGAGGATGACTGAACCACTTTTCCTTCAGAACAGTGTTTTGCTGGAAACCATTGCATTGCAATGAAAAAGCCTTTATCATTGCCGGATTTTAACATTCCTAAAGCACGATTGGCGTCAAGTTCCTGCTCTTCAGCAGCTTTGGCAAAAGGATAAGGTCTAACTGGAAAAGGATGAAGCTCTTTAGGGAGCGCTTCAAGTGATCCTACTTTTTTCCCTGAGGGGATCTTAGGAATGGTTAGATCCATTGAAAAGGTTGTCTTAGCTGCTTTTTTAGCGACAAGTTCTTGGTATGTTTTGAGCTGTTCGGCACCGAATATATCTTCTTCAGCAAGTTTTAAAACTCTTTCAGGTAATTTTGTATTTTCTCCTCTATTTGCAAATATAGACCACAGTGCTTGTCTTGTGTTTGCATCACCTGTTTTTGTTAGTCTTTCTCCAGCTAAGTCTAAAATTGTTTCAGGTGAACCTGTCTGTCCTGCAATCTGAGCAATAACAAATCCTCCTAATTTGTTAAATGGATCACTTGTATAGGTTTTATACAGGACACCTGTTGGATTTTCTTTTTGTGTACTTTCAACTTCAGAAGGATAAATAAGAGAACGGGTTTTAACTACTCTCCCTGTGCCTTTCTCAATTTTTTCAACATCAAATAGTTCTTTTCCAACATATGGAATTATAGATGGGGTCATTTGAACTAGTTTTTCTCTGGCTCCTTCAATAGCTTTATTGTCAGTTTTCAGAAGATTTATTTCTTCTGTAGTTTTATTTCTTTCAATACCTTCAGGTAGTTT
>JAHFBE010000075.1 GCA_023250205.1 Candidatus Melainabacteria bacterium
ATGACATAGAATCAATAAGTGAAAGACACAGGCATAGATATGAATTGAATAATTTTTACAGGGAAAAATTAAATCTTGCGGGGATGGTTTTTTCAGGGGCTTCACCGGATAATTCTCTGGTTGAGATCATTGAATTAAAAAATCACCCATGGTTTGTAGCTAGTCAATTCCATCCTGAATTTAAATCCAGGCTTGAAGTCCCACATCCATTGTTTACAGGGTTTATCAAAACAATTTTAGGACTACCCTTAGAAAGCAAAACAGTTTCAAAGGTAAAAACAGCAGGAAATGAAACAATATAAATATCTTGATATTGTAACAGTAGCGTTTGTTGTAACTTTAATCCTTTCAAATTTTATAGGCAATGCAAAAGTAACGCATTTTGGTTGTTTTACTTTTGTTGGTGGGGTTATATTATTTCCTTTTTCATATTTGCTAGGAGATGTTTTAACTGAAGTTTACGGATACTCAAGATCTAGAAAAGTAATCTGGATTGCATTTATTGCATTAATAATTTCTGTAATATTTGTGCAGACAATGCTAGTTATGCCACCTGCATCAGACTGGCATAATCAAAAAATCTTTGAAGTTATATTCAGTAATTCTCCAAGAGTTGTATTTTGTTCTATTCTTGCTTTTTGGGTAGGGGAATTCTCTAATTCTTTTGTCATGGCAAAAATGAAAATCTTTACTGAAGGCAAATATCTATGGACACGAACAATTGGTTCTACAGTAATTGGTGAGGCGGTAGATACTTTGATCTTTTATCCACTTGCATTTGCAGGCTTACCATCTTTTTCATGGCAATTAATTCTCACTATTATGATTTCAAATTACTTTTTAAAAGTTTTATGGGAAGTGGTTGCTACTCCTTTTACTTATAAAGTAGTTAATTTTCTTAAGAAGCAAGAGAAGGAAGATTATTATGACTATAAGACAAACTTTAGTCCATTTACGATAGAAACAAATTAGACTTGATAATTAAGAGCGAGGCTTCTTAACTGGTTTAGTTTTTCTAAGGACTTACATCGCACCCTTAGTAGATCTTGAGCCTTGTATCCGTGGATCTACTTGCTTTGCATGGTCAAAAGCAATTGCAAATGCTTTAAATCCAGCTTCAATAATATGGTGTGAATTTATTCCAGAGATTTGCCTTAAGTGGACAGTAAATGGAGTATTAAAGGCAAAGGCTTTCCAAAACTCAATATTTAATTCAAGTTCAAAGTTATTTATTCTTTCTTTATTGAAATGTAAGTCATAGTGAATGAATGGTCTTGTACAAAGATCTAAAACACATTCTACACAGGCTTCATCAAGTGGGACTTTTGTGTCTGCATAACGAACAATTCCCTGACGATCGCCAAGTGCATCTTTGAATGCCATCCCTAAAACAATGCCTACATCTTCAACAGTATGATGTGAATCAATTTCTAAATCTCCGCTAGCACTTAAATCCAGATCTATAAAACTATGTCTTTTTAGCTGACTTAGCATGTGATCAAAGAAAGGTATACCAGTAGCAATTACACCTTGACCAGTACCGTCAATATTTAAATTACATGTAATGCTTGTTTCATTTGTTCTGCGATCTACTTTTGATTTTCTTTGATTTGTAATTTTTTCTTGCGGTGACATTTTAATTCCCTCAACGTTAGATTATATTATTTATATTCCACGTTTTTAAAAGATGTCGGAAACTTTATAAAGTTCTAATAATTTGGTGAATTATGCAAGATAAAAGCTTTTTAATGATACCTGGCCCTACACCTGTACCGGAATCGGTATTAGTAGAGTTAGCCAGACATCCAATTGGTCATAGATCAAAAGAATTTTCAGATATCTTTATGTACTGTATTGAAGGGCTAAAATGGCTTGGAAAAACAAAGGATTCAGATGCATTTATCTACACGGCCAGTGGTACAGGGGCAATGGAAGCAGCTATTGCAAATGTCTTATCTCCAGGAGATAAAGTTTTATCTTTAGTGATTGGTGTATTTGGAAAAAGATTTGGTCAGATTGCACAGACTTTTGGTGCACAGGTAGAAATGCTGACTGTAGAAATGGGAAAAGTAATTGATTTAAAAGTCTTGGAAGAAAAGTTATCTCAGGATAAAAATAAAGAAATAAAAGCGGTAACTGTTACACACAGTGAGACTTCTACAGGTGCAGCAAATGATTTGGAAAATATTTCAAAGATTGTGAAGAAGCATGGAGCATTATTAGTAGTAGATGCTGTAACTAGTCTTGGCTGTATGAATTTAGAGATTGATAATTGGGGACTGGATATTGTGGTCTCAGGATCTCAAAAAGGATTTATGATTCCTCCAGGGCTGAGTTTCATTTATGTAAGTCCAAAAGCATGGGAATATTACAAAAAATCAAAATGTCCAAAATTTTACTGGGATTTTTCAAAACAAAAAAAATCTCTTGATGAGCAAACTACTCCTTTTACTCCAAATGTTTCATTTACCAGTGCTTTAAAAATTGCATTTGAAATGATGAGAAAAGAAGGGCTTGAAAATATTATTCAAAGGCATGCAAGATTAAAAACAAGATTAAGAACAGGGTTGAAAGAGCTAGGATTAAAACTTTTAACTGAAGATAAAGATGCAAGCTCAGCTATTACAGCTATTTATCCGCCAGGTGGAGTCTCTATTCCTGACATAAGATCTGCTTATAAAAAAGATTGGGATATTACAGTAGCAAATGGTCAGGATGTCTTAAAAGATAAAATCTTTCGTATAGGTCATTTAGGTTTTGTAGGTGATAGAGATATTGAGATGACTCTGGCTGTGACTGCAAAGATTTTTGAGAAGTTGTCATTGCGAGGGTTTTAACCCGAAGCAATCCCGTCTAACTTGCGCAAATTGTTTGGGATTGCCACACCTCACTTTGCTCGGCTCGCAATGACAATTATCACAAAATTCTCGGATCAATCTTCCTGTAAAGAAAATCAATTACTACATTTAACGTAGTCAGGATAAGTGAAAAAATAATTGCAACTCCGGTTATTAAAAAATAATCTCTATTAGTAAATGCTGTAATAAAATATCTCCCCATTCCTGGGATTGAAAAAATATACTCAACTACAAATGAGCCAGTAATTAAAATGGCAATGATTGGACCAAGAATTGTGATTAAAGAAATTAAACAGTTCTTAAATGCATGCTTGAAAATAATATCTCTTTTTGGGAGCCCCTTTGTAAGAGCAGTTCTAATATATTCTTCGGAAAACTGTTCTAGCATTTGTGCTCGTATTATCCTAGCGATATAAGCAATTGGTACGAATGAAAGAGTAATTGTTGGAAGAATTAAATGTAATGGACTTTCATAAAGAGCTACAGGTAGCATTTTCAATCTTAATCCAAAAATATTTATTAAGAGTGCACCAATTAAAAAATTTGGTAAAGAAATCCCCATTGTAATTAAAATAATTAAAGCTGTTCCTATGAGTTTTTTGCTGTAAACTGCAGAGGCAATCCCAAAAATAACTCCTAGTGGAATTGAAATTATTAATGCTAATATCCCAAGTGTTATTGAAACAGGAAGTGCAGAGAACAATATCTCACTTACTGAACGGTTTGTGTATTTTAACGATGGACCCAGGTCACCGTGAGCCAAACCTTTTATATAAAGAAAATATTGTGTGTAAACAGGCTTGTTTAAATGGTATTTCTTCTCCAGATTTAAAATAATTTCCGGTGGTAGAGATTTATTTCCGGTAAAAGGATTTCCAGGAATTGTATGTAGAAGGATGAAAGTAATTGAAGCTACTAAGAAGGTGGTTATGAAAATTTTTACTATTCCAAACAATATTGACTTCATGAAATTAATGATACAGGATTATGTCATTGCGAGGAAGGACAAAGTCCTGACGAAGCAATCTCACACTAAGATAGCGTTTGTAAGGCAGCCTCATAAACAGTATTGCAAAATGAGATTGCCACGTCGACACTTCGTGTCTCCTCGCAATGACGTGCAGCAAATGCTTTCATGAGGTTCTTCGGTTTTACCTCAGAATGACAGATGTTAATCTTCTACGCACTCATTCCAATTATATATTTTTGCCAGATAGGAAAGTAAGAAACAGCTAACCTGGTTACTTCAAAATATAAATGACCTAATGGTACCCTTGGATGTCTTAAAAGATGCATGTTTGCTTCTTTTGGAGTTTTATTCCCTTTTTTTACATTACACTTTTGACATGAAGCAACTACATTTTCCCAGCTATCACCACCACCTCTGCTTCTTGGAATCACATGATCGATTGTTAAATCATTTGTTTTTACTCCGCAATACTGACAGGAAAAATGATCCCGATACATTAAATTCTTTCGTGTAAGTGGAATCTCTTTATAGGGGACTTTTATGTATCTCCTTAAACGTATAACGGTTGGAATATTGAAGTTTGCATAAATCACTTTTCCATTATGTTCAATCTGCTCAGCTTTTCCTTTAAAAATCAATAAAACCGCTCTCTTCCAATTACAAACATTTAATGGTTCATATGAGGCATTTAATACTAATACTTTTTTTGACTCTGTCATAGGTTGCAAAAAACCTTTTCCAAAATTATAGATTTATACTATTAGACTACATCTATAAGGTAAAAGTTGTCTTATAAACATAACTAAAATTAAATTTTGGTTAACGCCTATAAAGCCCGTCACATCAGGGTTTATAGCAATTTACCCGTAGAACGTCAGATTTTCACATTTTTACAAATTAAGAACAGGCTATAATTTAGATGTTTTAGTAGAAAATTAAAAAAATGAATATTAATAATGAAGAAAACAAGATGATTATGGCAAATAGTCATCAAATATCCTTGAATAAGAACTTGGCAAGCTACGAAGGTAAAGAAGCTGGTATATCAGAGTTTGAGTGGAAAGAAGCCTGTGGAGTGTTTGGAGTAATGGCCCCGGGTGAAGATGTGGCAAGACTTGCCTTCTTTGGGTTATATGCTTTGCAACATCGTGGACAAGAGAGTTGTGGGATAGCTACCTTTTATAAAGAGCAAGTTTTTGTACATAAAGATGTTGGTTTAGTAAGTCAGGTCTTTGATGAAGGAGCTCTTGCAGGGTTGCCGGGAGATATTGCTGTAGGGCATACTAGATACTCAACAACAGGATCAAACAATGTTTGTAATGCTCAACCAATTTTAGTAATTTATAATGACTTAAAAATTGTTTTAGCCCATAATGGAAACCTTGTAAATGCTACTGAGCTTAGGAATGAATTGCTTTTACAAGGTTATACCTTTGAATCTACGACTGATAGCGAGGTAATGGCTAAATTAATTATCCTTGAATTAAATAATAAAAACGATTTGAGATTTGCAATAAAAGAAGCTTTTAAAAAGTGCAAGGGAGCTTATTCTGTTGTATTGGGTACTAAAGACTTACTTATAGCAGTGAGAGATCCAGATGGAGTAAGACCTCTTTGTATAGGAACTACGCATAAAGGACAGCATGCTATTGCTTCTGAAACATGTGCTCTGGACATAATAGGTGCAGGCTATAAAAGAGAAGTTTCTCCTGGAGAAATTGTTTATATTAACAGAGAGCAAAAGGTTGAATCTGATCTATTAGTTACTGAAATAAAACCTCATCATTGTATCTTTGAACTTATTTATTTTTCAAGACCAGATAGTACTTTTAAAGGCTTAAGTATTTATCATTTCAGGAAAGAACTTGGGAGACAGCTTGCGCGTGAAGCCCCGGTTGATGCAGATTATGTAATCTCAGTTCCT
>JAHFBE010000076.1 GCA_023250205.1 Candidatus Melainabacteria bacterium
GTCAAGTACCCCAAATCTAAGACACCAATTCTAAAGTATTAACTGAATTTATTTTATTCTGGTAATTCACATAAAACTGATAGGGAGAAGATTTTAATTTTGTATGGATTCTTGAATTATTGTAGTAGTGTATGGTCTGATAAATTGCTTCAACTAGTTCACCAAGGTTATTAAATCTGTTTGGCTCTCCAAGGTCAAGTTTAAATCCTGAGTAAAACGATTCCTGGAAGCCATTTTCCCAAGGCGATGCTTTTTTACTCATTGAAATTGTTACTTCATAGCTTTTAGCAAGTTCAGTGTATTCATTTGAGTCATATTCACTTCCCTGATCACTGTGCAGTATTTGGGGTACTGTTTTGGTTTTTTGTACTGCATAGTCAAAAGCACCTTTTACAAGTTCTGTTGAATGATTGACTAAAACATTCCAGCCAATAATTAGTCTTGTGAATAAATCCATAATTGTTGCAAGATAAACAAATCTCCCATTAAATGATATGTAAGTAAAATCACTTACCCAGACAATGTTAGGAACAATAGGACAGAAGTTTTTTATCAGATTCGGGAAAGATGTCTCTGGCTTCTTTTCATCGCCGGGCTTTCGTGGTCTTTGTGGTCTTCTGCGATATGGTTTTAAATTATATTTTTTCATAATTCGTAAAATACGTTTTTTGTTTAACTTTAGTGCAATTGCAATTCTTTTGTGACCGTAACTTGGATTTTCACTCATTATTTGTTTGATTTTCGGAAGAAGACTTTTATCTCGTTTATCAATCTTTGATTTCCAGTACAGAGAAGATCTGCTGATACCAAGCTTTTCAGCAAGTTCAGTTTTTGTGACTATTCCGGAAAATCTTTTAACCAAGTGGTTAATTAAAACTCTTTTTTTTGTTTACTACGTTCAACTGTAAGTATTCCGATCATTTCATGAAGTACTTTGACTTCTCTTTTTAAACGGCTAACTTCAAGTATCGGATTAATTTTTCTTGTTGACTTAACTGTCCAGTGATAAATAGTTTTATCGCTTATGCCGTATTCAGCTGCCAGTTTTACTGCTGGTTCACCGTCTTTTAAGCGTCTTAGTATTTCATCTCTTATTTCTTTAGGAACCGGTTTGTACTTTGGCATCTGCAATACCTCCGTATTTACTTTAGACTACTTGTCTAGTATACGGGGTACCTGCCACTTTGACCTAGCTTGACCTAAGATGGGAGAAATTTAAAAAATCTCCCTATCTTTCTTTACGTTAAAGTCAAAATAAAAAAAGAGTACAACAATGATAGAGAATACTTTCACGAAACATAAATCACCATTTGTTTAATTGTGAGAACTTTCTTTTAAAAAAGCAGGTAATGTAATTTTGAATACGGTACCATTATCAATCTTACTTTCAACACTAATTTCTCCACTATGGTTTTGTATTATCCCATATGAAACAAATAAACCAAGACCTGTTCCTTTGCCCGGAAGTTTTGTGGTAAAAAATGGAGTAAATAATTTTGTCATATACTATTTTATTTTTATCTTTTAAGTTGTAAGTATTTATGATAAATTCTCCACCGTTTAACATGGCATCTTTAGCATTCGCTATTAGGTTTAAAAACACCTGTTGGAGTTGTCTTTTGTCCCCATGTATTAGTAAAAGATTGTTTGAATAGTTTTTTATTATTTTAATTTTACTCTTAATTAATAGTTGAGAGCTAAAACTTAATGTTGATTCAATAACATCATTTAAATTAAGCTCACTAAACTCGTTGAGCTTACCTTTTGATTCTCTTGAAAAAGCCGTCAGGTTACTTATAATTTCTGCCATATGTTCACAAGCTTCAAGCATAACAGTTAATTTTTCGCTTAATTTCGGATCATTATATGCTTCTTTTAAACGCAGTCTAAAAAATCTGATTAAGTCTACTCTTGGATACCCTTCTTACAATATGAAATTAGTAGTACTGCTTAACTTAAGTTAACAAAAAATATTAAAAATACTTTAAAAAAATTGGGGTGATTTAGAATAGCCGGTTATATTGATTTTCTTTAAGAAGAGATAGAATATATATACTAAGGAAGAAGAAATTAAATTGATGTCACACTAGCTTAATTAAAAAGTTTGTTTTCTGTACATTTCTTTATTACAAAATCTTTATTTTTACAATTTTCCAAAATATCAAAATTGTTTTTTAAAAACTCTATTTTGCTTAGTGAAAGGCTCTTTTGTCCTATAACTTCAACTAGACAAGTTGGCACAAAGTATAATTCAAAAGAGTATAAATCTTTGGGATGTAAGCCAATAATTATATCAGAGGTTTTTGTAGACTGAGTATATGTTTTTACCCCAGACTTATATTCACGGTCAACTCCTCCTCTAGTCCCACCAGTAAAACTTACAGACTTACTAGCAGTCTTAATTTGTGCCCTAATCATAGTTTCACTTTCCCCACAGACTAGTATTAAATCATAAGGAGATAGTGGCATATTATTTAGAAAGACATTATGATATCTTTTCATTAAGATACCAGCAACAATCATTTCATGAGCAAATCCATCTACGGATGCTTGCTTTCCTGCTATTGTTTGATTTTCCATTTATCTTAGCGCTCTAGGATTATTTCCTAAGCACTAAGACCCAGTCAGTATTTATTCGTTCCTCTCTTGGAACTTTTATAAAATGTCTGATAATTTCTGAAGCAAAATAAGTTTCAACTTTAAAACCTATTATTTCCGCTAAGCTTTTGATGTACTTCCAGTTTTCGAATAAGTGATTTCTAATTCTATTGTTGCCAACAACAATAATGTAGTTGCCACCCTTCTTTAAGACCCTGTAGGTTTCTATTAGGTTTTGCTTCATATCATATAAATATTTATATGCTATGTATGCTCTGCGAGGATCTTGTAAAAAAATTAATTTAATTACAGCATCAGCTTCATCTATACCTATTTTATGTAATTTACAATATTCTCTTACTGAAACGCTTTCAGTACCTATGTGTTCCTTTTTCAACTGAGCTAAAGAACCATTTGCTAATCCAAGCCAATAACTTTCAAGCTGATGTGTCCTTGGATAATCAACTGCATTAACATATGGAGGTGATGTAACTGCAAGGTCAACAGTACCAGTCTTTAGATTCATATTTCTCGCATCCATATCATTGGGGATTATGACTTTTATCTTTTTAGGTACAATGTTGCTAAACTCTATCATTCTTGGAACATTAATTAAGATAGCCTCTGCAAACTTCTTAAGGGCATCACAAGGATTAACTTGTTTATTTAACCTTTCTCTAATTACTGTCCTAGTGCAATTGTCATCAGCATTTGACACTGAGCGAATTATTGATGAAAAACAAACTTTGTAAAAATTTCTTATTTCTTGGTTACAATCAAGTGCTTCTATTGACTTTATTAAATAAGCCAACTCTAACGTAATTCCTCCCTTAAACCATTGTTCCATATATGGGAATTTTGGTATATCTTTGTCCTTAACTTTCGAAGGATGATAATCTAAAGCCAATTTTAAGAGTTTCTTTTGAAAAAAAATCAATTCAGCTGAATCTAAAGGGGTTACTTTAACTTTTGTTAGGAAACGAGCAAAAGGGTCTACATCAATTCCTGTAGAATGTCTCTTAAGCAATAATGCTTCTACATTTGTTGTACCACTTCCGGTAAATGGGTCTAATACTAAGTCTTGTTCTTTTGAAAATCTTTTGATAACCCATCTGGGAAGCTCTGGAAAGAACTTTGCTGGGTACTTATGTATACCATTACTAAACTTACTTTGGTCAAAACTTATAAATAAAAATCTACTACCTTTTGATATATCCAAATCAATTGGTATATCACCTTTAATTCTTGTAATTTCTTCATCAAATGAATTAGTTACTTTGTTGTCATCGTTAAATATTTTTATTTGAAAACCATTTATTATTGAATTACCATTTGATTTATTGAGTTTTTTTGTGACTTTGTTTTTTATTTCTGTTAGTGCAGCTAAACAAAATTGATTCCACTTAAATGATTTTTTCTGTAAAGTTTGCATTAATAATTCCTTTAATTGTTTTAAGGATAATTATGACAGATACATGGTCATTTTTAACACAAAATTAAATTCAGAAAGTTACTATACGCAACGACATAAATAATTATCCAAGCGAGGATTTGTCCACCGACAAATCTGAGCGTCGTTAAGCATCCGCCGCGAAATAGCGACGTCTTTTTTATGATTTTGGGCGTAAGCATTTATGTCGCATTGTATAGTAGAGCTGAGGTGTAAGTAACATATATTGGGGTCTGACCCGGTAAGGTAAAATAAGATTATGACAAAACAAAAAGTTTATGTCTTTGACACCACTCTCCGTGACGGCGAACAATCTCCCGGGGCAACATTAAACATTCAGGAAAAATTAGAAATCGCAAAACAGCTTGCAAAACTTGGTGTGGATATTATTGAAGCAGGTTTTCCATTTTCAAGTCCTGGAGATTTTGAAGCAGTTAAATTGATTTCAAAAGAAGTTCAAGGACCAGTAATTTGTGGACTTGCAAGAGCAAGAAAAGAAGATATAGATAAAGCTGCTGGTGCATTGGAGTCTGCAAAGAAAAAAAGAATTCATACCTTTATAGCTACAAGCGATATTCACATGGAATACAAACTAAAGATGCCACGTGAAAAAGTTTTGAAGACTGCTGTTGAAATGGTAAGTTATGCAAAAAGTTTTACAGATAATGTAGAGTTCTCTCCTGAAGATGCAGGAAGATCAGATCCAAAATTTTTATATGAAATATTACAAGCCACGATTGAAGCCGGCGCTACTACGGTAAATATTCCAGATACTGTAGGTTACACTGTTCCGAATGAATTTGGTGGATTAATTAAAGGGATAAAAGAAAATGTACCGAATATAAACAAAGCCGTTATTTCAGTTCACTGTCACAATGATCTTGGTTTAGCTGTTGCAAATTCTTTAAGTGCAGTAATTAACGGAGCTCGTCAGGTAGAGTGCACTATAAATGGAATTGGTGAGAGAGCTGGAAACTGTTCGCTTGAAGCAATAGTAATGATTTTAAAGACCAGGCCTACACTTGGGTTTTATACAGATATTGATTCTACTCAAATTTACAGAGCAAGCCGTCTTGTAAGCACGCTTACAAATATGCTTGTTCAGCCGAACAAAGCTATTGTCGGAGCTAATGCATTTTCACATGAGGCAGGTATTCATCAGGATGGATTTTTAAAATATAAAAGAACTTATGAAATTATGAATCCTGAAGATGTAGGGCTTCTCACATCAAAGCTTCCACTTGGTCCACGATCCGGTCGCCATGCACTAAAAGATAAGTTAATTGAACTTGGTTATCATCTTACTGAAGAGCAGTTAGATAAAGCTTTTGTAAGATTTAAAGAAATTGCAGATAAGAAAAAACAAGTTCTTGACAGAGATTTAGAGTCTATAGTTCGCGATGAGCAGAGAATACAGGAAACGGTTTCACACTATGAACTTGAAAATCTGCAAATCGCCTGTGGAACTGGTTTACCTACTGCAAGTGTCTGCTTAAGACGAACAAGCGACAATGTTTTCTTAAAAGACTCAGCGCTTGGAACAGGACCAGTTGATGCTATTTATAAAGCCATAAATAAAATTGTACCTGTACAAAATGAATTAATAGAATTTTCTGTTCAGTCAGTAACAGAAGGAATAGATGCTCTTGGTGAG
>JAHFBE010000038.1:0-17794 GCA_023250205.1 Candidatus Melainabacteria bacterium
GCAGATTCCTACGCGTTACTCACCCTTCCGCCACTCCCCTTGCGGGGCGTTCGACTTGCATGTATGAGGCATGCCGCCAGCGTTCGTCCTGAGCCAGGATCAAACTCTCCATAGCTCATTTATTTTAAACGGTACACAATTGAATTTACAATTGTATAATCGTTAATTTTTTACATCTCAAATTTTTGACAGGACTATATTTCGGTATGGAAAAGTTTTTAAAAAATTTTCTATACCGTTTTTAAAAAAGTTTTTCGTCGTTTATATTATTTTTTCAGAATTCAATGTCGCTATTTTTTTAAGCGGAAGTAAATAATAGCAGGCACCTTAACTTATATCAACTCTTATTACACAAATGAAAAAGTATTAATAGTTTTACAAATAACACGTACATATAGAGACAATTATGTTGATGTTAATAGTTTGAATAACTATGGTAAATTATATGTGATTAAAGAGGGAAAATTATTAAATGGCAATTACAAAGGAAAAAAAGAAGGAGTTAGTTTCTCAACATCAGAGAAATAAAAAAGATACTGGTTCATCTGAAGTTCAAGTATCTATTTTAACGGAAAGAATTAAAGAGTTATCAGGTCACCTAACTACAAATTCGAAAGACTACCAAAGCAGGGTAGGCTTATTGAAAATGGTTGGGAATAGAAAATCACTTTTAGCATATCTAAAAAGAACAAATCCAGAGTCATACAGAAAGCTAACAGAGCAGTTATCTATTAGATAATTCTAAAAAAGGCTTTTGCTAATTTAATATATCGCCAACTTTACTTCATAAGGGACAGGTAAAACATTTTATCTATTAATTATTTTTTAGAACTCATTAGTAGATATAGAAAGAAAAAATATGAGCAGCGTAAAAAACATTGAAAAAAAAGAAGAGAATGAATCAACACAAACAAATACAAAACAAAATATCGAGACAAAAAAGACAATAATAAACATTGCAGGCAAGGAAACTATTATTGAGACTGGCAAGCTTGCTAGGCAAGCAAATGGATCAATTACTATTAAATGTGGCGAAACTGTACTTTTAGTTACTGCTGTAAAATCTGAAGAACCAAGGAAAGATATTGATTTTTTTCCATTACTCTGTGATTTTGAAGAAAGATTTACAGCCGTTGGTAGAATACCTGGAAGTTTTAATAGAAGAGAAAACAAGCCTCCTGATAAATCAACCTTGACAGCTCGATTAATGGATCGGCCCATAAGACCCCTCTTTCCAGAAAATTATTACAACGATGTTCAGGTAGTTGCAACCGCTTTAAGTATTGATTCAATAAATCCCCCTGATGTCTTAGCAATGCTTGGAGCATCATTTGCATTATCAATTTCTAACATTCCTTTTAATGGACCCATAGGGGCAGTCAGAGTTGGATTCGTACATAACAAGTTTATTGCAAATCCTACTTTTGAAGAAATTGAAAAAAGTGATTTAGATCTTATTGTCTCTGGAACAATAGATTCAATCCTAATGGTAGAAGCTGGAGCAAACTTAGTAACAGAAGAAGTTATGTTGAATGCATTAGCATTTGCACAAACTGTCATAAAGCAACAAGTAGAAGAACAAATAAAATTTGCGAGTAGCTATGGAGTAAAGAAAGTCGAGGTAGAACCTCTAAAAATTGACAAACATCTTGTTGATCTAGTTGAAAAGAGTGCAAAAGAATCTCTTTTAAAGTCAATGGATAACGTAAAAGACAAAAACATTCATAAAATGTTTTTAAAAGAAGCTAAAGGAAAAGCAGTAAAAGCGTTTGTAGATCAACTGGAAAACAAAAATTTCAAAGAACTAAAAGAAAAGTACGAAAGGAAACCGGAAGAAGTTGAAAAAATTATTCAAAACCAAGTTAAGGTTTTAGAAGAAAAGCTAATGAGAAAGAAAATACTGGAAGAAGGGATTCGTGCTGACGGAAGAAAATGCAATGAGATCAGACCGATAACCTGTGAAGTGGGTTTATTAGAAAGAGTACATGGCACTGGCTTATTCACAAGAGGCACGACTCAAGTTTTATCTTCCTGCACATTAGGGACAAGCGGCGATGCCCAAAAACTTGATAGCATTGATCCACAAACAGAAAGAAGATATATTCACCATTATAATTTTCCTGGTTATTCAGTCGGAGAAGTAAAACCTAACAGAACTCCAGCCAGAAGAGAAATCGGACATGGTGCATTAGCTGAAAGAGCTTTATCACCAGTACTTCCTGATAAAGAACATTTTCCATATACAATTCGCGTAGTGTCAGAAGTTTTAGAATCAAACGGTTCTACAAGTATGGCAAGTACATGCGGCAGCACTTTGTGCCTAATGGATGCAGGGGTTCCTATTAAAGCCCCCATTGCAGGAATTGCAATGGGACTTATAAAAGAAGGTGGAAAGTTTGCAATCCTGACTGACATTCAGGGTTTAGAAGATTTCCTTGGCGATATGGATTTTAAAGTTACCGGATCTAAAAAAGGTATTTCTGCTCTACAAATGGACATGAAAATCGACGGTATAACTTTAGAGATAATGAAAATTGCTCTTGAGCAAGCAAAAATAGGAAGACTATTCATCCTAGAAAAAATGCTTGAAGCAATTCCAAAGCCTAGAACTGAACTTTCTAAATGGGCTCCAAGAATATTAACAATGAAAGTTGATATGTCTGATATCGGAACTATTATTGGGCCTGGTGGAAAAATGATTAGAAGGATTACAGAAGAAACCGGTGCAAAAATTGATATTGAAGAAGATGGAACAGTCTTAATTGCCTCGCCAGATAATGACAAAGCCTTCAAAGCAAAAAAATGGGTACAAGGGCTCGTTGAGAAAGTACAACCTGGAGCAGTTTATTCAGGAAAGGTTTTAAGAACTGCCTCAATTGGTGCCTTTGTAGAAATTCTGCCTGGCAAAGAAGGAATGGTTCATATTTCACAACTTCAGGACAAAAGAACTGAAAGAGTTGAAGATGTTGTTAAAGTTGGTGACATCGTAGCAGTAAGAGTCCGTGAAATTGATGAAAAAAACAGAATAAGCCTTACCATGCGTGGAATAACTGAAGAAGAAAAAAAGAAAGCTCTTGAAGAATAAAGACTTACCTGATAAATTAGATCAATAAACTTAAACAAGATTTAGTAGAATTTGAAATTCTAGAGAGGTAACAGCTTTTAAGTTGAAGTACGGATCTCGGTATGACAGTTATTACAAAAAACGTTGTAGCAATTGATTCAAAATCATTAACAATAAGTGATGTCGTTAATGTAGCAAAACACAATTACAATGTAATTCTTACCGAAGAGTCAGTTCGAAAAGTAAAAAAGGGCCGGGAAGTTGTAGAGAAAGTTTTACTTGGAAATAAAACAGTCTATGGAGTTAACACCGGATTTGGTGCTCTTTGCAGAAAAGTTATTTCCAAAGAAAACATAAAACAACTACAAAGAAATTATCTTTTAAGTCATGCGACTGGAGTAGGACAACCGCTAGAAGAAGACGCAGTCAGAGCAATAATGCTTTTAAGAGTAAACACACTAGCTAGTGGGAATTGCGGCGTAAGAATAGAATTAGTACAAACTTTGTTAGATATGTTAAATGCTGGAGTCCATCCGTACATTCCGCAAAAAGGTTCAGTAGGAGCATCTGGAGATCTCGCACCGTTAGCACACTTAGGATTAGTTTTAATTGGTGAAGGAGAGGCATATTACAAAGGAAAACTACTTTCAGGTAAAGAAGCAATGAAAGCAGCAAATATCAAAATAATTGAAGTTGAAGTAAAAGAAGGTTTAGCTCTAACAAATGGGACACAAGTAATGACAGGGATTGCGGCATTAGTAGTAGATGAGGCAGAAACCGTTATGAAAACTGCAGACATTATTGCAGGATGTACTATTGATGCATTAAAAGGCTCAGACATACCTTTTGATAAAAGATTGCATGAATTACGTCCACACCTAGGACAAAAGAAATGTGCACATAATTTAAGACAGATCATGCAAAACAGTCAAATTCGAAAGTCTCACATAGATTGTGATCACGTACAAGATGCATATTCAATGAGATGTACACCACAAGTACATGGAGCCTCAAGAGATACTCTTGATTTTGTTAAAAACGTTACTGAAATAGAAATGAATTCCGTTACTGACAACCCTATTCTTTTTGCTGACACAGAAGAATTTTTATCAGGTGGCAATTTCCATGGACAACCGATAGCTCTAGCAATGGACTTCTTAGGAATTGCACTTAGTGAGATTGCAAATATTTCTGAGAGACGAATTGAGAGAATGGTAAACAGCAAACTTAGCGAACATTTACCCCCATTTCTAATAAAAGAAGAAGGCATCAATTGTGGCTTTATGATAACTCAATATACTGCAGCATCATTAGTTTCTGAGAATAAAGTTCTGGCACATCCAGCTTCCGTAGACTCAATACCAACATCAGCTAACCAGGAAGATCACGTAAGTATGGGAACAATAGCAGCCAGAAAAGCAAGACAAATACTATCTAACGTAGAATATGTTTTAGCAATAGAACTTCTTTGCGCAATGCAAGCACTTGACTTCATGAGAGAATTCAAAAGTGGTGATGGTGTAGAACCGGCATACAAACTTGTAAGAGAAAAAGTAGCCTACCTTGAAAAGGACAGACCTCTCTATACCGACATTAATCTAGCAAAAGAAATGATAAATAGCAAAGGTGTTTTGTTTAAAGTTGAAGAACAGCTGGGTAAATTAGAGTGACGAGGCATTGCATAGAACTGATATCAGTACCATTTGATCACGGTGTAAAACTAATTAATGGAAGGCCCGGAGCAAGATTTGGTCCAAAGAAAATTATCAAAACATTTCAAGAGCTAATTAGAAATAATCCTATTAAAAATAAGATTACAATCAACTTTCAAACTATAAAGCCAATTGAATGTGATGTGAAAAGCACTCATAAATTAGTGACAGATGCAGTAAGAGAAACAATCAAATCAGGAGCCCTTCCCATTGTAATTGGTGGTGGACATGATATTTCTTTCTCCTCAAGTAAAGCAATCTTTCTAATCTATAAAAGAATTGGACAAATAAATATTGACGCACATTATGATGTAAGACCTGTAGTAAATGGAAGAATAACATCGGGAACTCCATTCAGGAGACTACTTGAAAAAGAATTTTTACTAGGAAAGAATTTTGTAGAACTCGGAGTACATTCTCCAAAGAATTTAAAGGAACATCATGCTTACATAATCAAACAAAAAGGAACACTACTTAAGCTTGACCATATAAACAAAATTGGCTTAGATAACGCATTGTCAAAAGCATTTAGAATTGCAAGTAAAGATACAAATGCTACAGTTTTTGATATTGATATTGATGGAGTTCAAAAAAGATTTGCTCCAGGTTGCAGTGCCCCTTGTTCAAAGGGCTTCACAAAGAAACAGATATTAAAGTCCGCATTAATTGCGGGGAGAGACAATAACATAAGACTTTTTAACTTGATGGAAGTTAATCCATTGTATGATGTAAATAATAAGACAGTAAATCTGGCAGCTGAATTACTCGTAAACTTTATAAAAGGAACAACTGAAAGAAAGAATAATGACCACTAAAAACACAATTACAAAAAAGACAACAAGACCAATGCATCTTGAAGAAAAGCCAATGAATGATATACATGCAGCTACTGGGAATATTTTAAGGTGTAAAACCTGGGAGATAGAAGCCGCATTAAGAATGCTGGAAAACAATCTTGATCCAGATGTTGCACTTGTACCAGATGAGTTGATTGTATATGGTGGCTCAGGAAGGGCTGCAAGAAACTGGCATGAATACAATAAAATAGTGAAATCACTTAAAGATCTAGAATCTGATGAAACATTATTAATACAATCTGGAAAACCCGTAGGAATTATTAAAACATACAAACATTCACCACGTGTTTTAATAGCAAATTCAAATTTAGTACCGAAATGGAGCACTCAGGATTATTTTGATAAGTTAGATCAGCTTGGTTTAACAATGTATGGGCAAATGACTGCTGGAAGCTGGATTTATATTGGGACACAAGGTATTCTACAAGGAACATTTGAGACTTTAGCAGCAGTCGCGGATAGACATTTTAATGGTAGTCTTGCAGGCAAGTTTATACTAACTGCAGGCTTAGGTGGGATGTCCGGTGCTCAACCATTAGCAATTACCATGAATGATGGTGTTGGATTAATAGTAGAAGTTTTTGAAGAGAGGGTTAAACAAAAAGTCAAAGAAGGCTATTGTGACAAAATTGCTTACAACCTAGACGAAGCATTGTCTTTATTACTTAAAGCAAAAGAATTAAAGAAACCATTATCAGTGGGATTAGTAGGAAATATTGCATCAATTGCAGATGAACTTGTAAAAAGGAACATAATTCCTGACGTTGTAACAGATCAAACGTCAGCACATGACCTTTTATATTATTATCCCGAAGGTAATGTAAAAGAAAAACTGGAACTTCAAAGAAACAATCCAGAAGAATTTAAGAAACAAGCACTGAGTTCAATAAATAAACATGTACAAGCCATACTGAAGATGCAAACTGCTGGAGCAGTATGCCTTGATTATGGAAACAATCTACGTGCACAAGCTGAATTATCAGGATTACAAGTTAGAAATAACAAAGGCGAATATTTATACCCAGGATTTGTAGTCGCTTACATAAGACCTTTATTTTGCGAAGGAAAAGGACCCTTTAGGTGGGCAGCTTTATCAGGTAACAAAGAAGACATTTTTAGAATAGACAGAGCATTATTAGAAACATTTCCAAATGATAAATCATTGCACCGCTGGATAAATAAAGCACAGGAAAAAGTACCCTTTATTGGCTTGCCAAGCAGAGTTTGCTGGCTTGGATATGGTGATAGAGCAAAGTTTGGGAAAGTAATAAATGATTTAGTAGCATCTGGAGAAGTAAAGGCACCGATTGTTATTGGAAGAGATCATTTAGACTGTGGAAGTGTTGCTTCTCCAAATCGTGAGACTGAAGGTATGAAAGATGGCAGTGACGCAATTGCAGATTGGCCATTTTTAAATGCTCTGGGAAACACTACATGTGGTGCTGACTGGGTATCAATTCACAATGGTGGCGGAGTGGGGATAGGAAATAGCACGCATGCCGGAATGGTTATAGTCGCTACTGGCACTAAAGAAAAAGAAGAACGATTAATTAAAGTACTGACTTTTGATCCTGGGATTGGAGTAATGCGACATGTAGATGCTGGATATGAAGAAGCAATATCAGTTGCAAAAGAAAAGGGGATTCAAATACCCGGGTTAAAATGAACTCAAAAATAGACGTTGACACTCTTATAACAAATGCATCAGAACTTTTAACCTGCACGGTTTCAAATTCTAAAAAGCCAAAAACAGGCAAAGCTCTTAGTGACTTAGGGATTATAAAAGATGGCTGCATTGCTATTAAAGATGGAAGAATTGTTTTTGTAGGCTTAAACAGTGATGTTGATTTTAATGCAAGAAATACAATCAATGCAAAGAATAAAGTCGTAATGCCTGGATTTGTAGATTGCCACACACATGCCATTTTTGCTGGAAGCAGAGAGGATGAATCACTAAAAAAACAACAAGGGATTTCATATCTGGACATCTTAAAACAAGGTGGTGGAATATTAAGTACTGTGGAAGAAACAAGAAAAGCCACAAAAGAAGAACTGTTTCAAATTGCTAAAAAGTATCTAAAAAGAATGATTGAATATGGAACCACTACAGTAGAAATAAAATCAGGCTATGGTTTAAATTTTGAAGATGAAAAAAAGATATTAGAAGTGGCTTCTGAGCTAGAAAAAGAGACTGGAATAGATATCGTTAAAACTTACCTAGGAGCACATACTGTGCCTAAAAATATAACAAAAGAAGATTATATAAAAGAGGTTTTAGCCTCACTTGAAAACATCAAACCCTATAGCGAGTTTTGTGATGTATTCTGTGAAAAAGGAGTCTTTAGTATTGAAGAAACAAGAACAATCTTAAGCAAAGCAAAAGAACTTGGGTTTAAATTAAAACTACATTCAGAACAAAACCATTTACTGCATAGTGCAGAGTTAGCTGGAGAATTATGTGCGATAAGCGCAGATCATTTAGAAAACATTGCAGACACTGGAATAGAATCATTAGTAAAGAACAACGTAATTGGAGTATTACTGCCCGGTGTTCCTTTTTATTTAATGGAAGAGAAATATGCCCCTGCCAGAGAGCTGATTAATAAAGGGGTAGCAATAGCAATAGCTTCTGACTTTAATCCCGGTAGCTGTCCAAGTTTTAACATGCAACTTATGATTAGCCTTGCGTGCTTAAAAATGAAATTATTACCAGGCGAAGCTATTAATGCAACCACTATTAACGCAGCTTTTGCAATTAATAGAGCAAATGAAGTGGGGAGTTTAGAAATAGGAAAAAAAGCAGATATTATTATTCTAGATATAGACAATCATAATAAGCTACCTTATTACTTTGGAATCAATCTGGTAGAAAAAGTGATTAAAACGGGCAAGCTCATTTACGAAAGATAGAGCAATTTATTTGCCCCAAATCTTTCTAAAGAACATTTTTAAAGGATCATAGAATCTATCTACAACTCTTTCTTTCAGCGGAATAATTGCATTATCAGTTATGTGAATATCTTCAGGACAAACTTCTGTACAACACTTTGTAATATTACAGAAACCAATTCCCATATCATCTTTAAGAGCCTCTAGTCTATCAGCTGTATCTAAAGGGTGCATTTCAAGTCCAGCAACACGAACAAAAAATCTTGGACCAGCAAATTTGGGTTTTAAATCATGTTCTCTAATTACATGGCAAACATTTTGACATGCAAAACATTCGATACACTTTCTAAATTCTTGGACTCTATCAATATCTCTTTGACTCATCTTCCAGTCTGTATCGGGTTTTGGAGTAAAGGGGGCTATCTTTTTATTGACTTCAAAATTCCATGACACATCACAAGCTAAATCTTTTATAACAGGAAAAGATTTCATTGGATAGACTCTAATTTCTTTACTTAAATCAAAATCATCCAATCTAGATTTGCACATTAATCGTGGTTTTCCATTTACTTCAGCAGAGCATGAACCACATTTTGCAGCTTTACAGTTCCACCTTACCGCTAAATCTGGAGAAATATTTTTTTGAACGTAATGAATAGCATCAAGAACAACCATTCCTTCTTCAACAGGAACCTTATATTCAACTTCAGCACCACCATTTATATCACCACGAAAGACTTTGAAAGTAGCAATTTTCATACTTGAATGTGATTCACAATAATGTTCACTTCGTTCTTCTTTTTTCAATGTACATGATGTCATATTTATAATTTTCTGTACGGGCAGGTTTAAAACCTGTCCCCTACATTACTTCTTAATTAATTCCTTTTCTTCAAATAATTTCTTTAGGTCTTGCGGCATTTCTGTTAATTGCATTTTTTCAACTATCATCTCTCCATCAGATGATTTCTTTACTATACTGTTCCATTTACCACATTCTGGGTCCGTATTCGGATAGTCAATTCTGCTATGCGCTCCTCTGCTCTCTTTTCTCTGAATAGCACATTTTGCTATGGCTTCAGAATATAAAATCATGCTTTGAAGATCATATGCCATATGCCATCCAGGGTTATACATTCTTGAACCATCAATTTTCACTGTTTTAGCTCTATCTTTTAATTTTTTCAGGTTTTCAATTGCATATTTTAAATCATCTTCAGTTCTAAAAATTCCAACATAATTGTGCATTAATTCTTGCAAATCCTGATGAACCATATAAGGATTTTCTCCCTCATTTTCAAAGAATCTTGTCATTTCTTTTTCAGCTTGCTGAAGATCTTGTTCATTTATTTTACGAAGGGTTGAATTCTTCTTTGAATACTCAGCAGCATGAACACCAGCTCTTCTTCCAAAAACCAGTAAATCTGAGAGAGAGTTTCCACCCAATCTGTTTGCACCATGCAGACCAGCAGCAACTTCTCCACATGCAAATAATCCAGGAACAGAGGTTGATGTTGTTTCAGCATCTACCCTTAAACCACCCATAGAATAGTGGCAAGTAGGACCAACTTCCATTGGACCAGTTGTAATATCTACATCTGCGAGTTCTTTAAACTGATGGTACATGCTTGGAAGTTTCTTTTTAATATAATCAGCGCCTTTATGACTGATATCCAAAAAAGCTCCTCCATGAGGTGTTCCGCGTCCTTCTTTATTCTCTGTATAAATTGCCCTAGCAACAACATCACGAGTAGAAAGCTCCATTCTTTCAGGATCATACTTTTGCATGAAGCGAAAGCCTTCCCTATTAGTAAGAATTCCACCTTCTCCACGAACTGCTTCAGTAACTAAAATACCAATAACACCTGGAGGCCAAATCATACCCGTAGGGTGAAACTGGATAAACTCTGTATCTAAGAACTCAGCTCCTGCATGATAAGCCAAAACTTGACCATCTGCAGTATATTCCCAGGAATTTGAAGTAACTTTATATGCTTTTCCAACACCACCGGTAGCTAAAATAATTGATTTTGCTTTAAAGATTACAAAGCGACCATTTTCTCTCCAATAACCAAATGCTCCTGAAATCTTTCCATCATCTTTTAATAACTTTGTAATGGTACATTCCATATAAACGTTAATGCCCAGATGAACACCTCTATCCTGAAGTGTTCTAATCATTTCTAATCCAGTTCTATCACCTACATGGCAAAGCCTTTTATAAGAATGACCACCAAAAGGTCTTTGTAATATTTTTCCATCCTGAGTTCTGTCAAAAAGCGCTCCCCACCTTTCAAGCTCTAACACTCTTTCTGGAGATTCTTGTGCATGTAGCTGAGCCATTCTCCAGTTATTTAAAAACTTTCCACCTTTAATAGTATCTTTATAGTGTGTTTGCCAATTGTCCTGTTTGTCTACATTGGCGACAGCTGCAGCAACACCACCTTCAGCCATTACTGTATGTGCCTTACCTAAAAGAGACTTACATACAAGCCCAACAGATGCACCACTAGCAGAGGCTTCTATTGCTGCTCGTAAACCAGCTCCGCCAGCACCTATTACAAGGACATCGTGTTCGTGAATTTCAAAACGGTCTAATGTACTCATAACAGTAAGCATCCATTTCTTTTAATTATTGAAGCATGAAGCAAGATACATGAAACAGGAAAAAGAAAATCCTTGTTTTTTTATCATGCTTCGTGCTTCGTGTTTCATGCTTCATTTTTATATAATCCTAAAATCCATCCAAATTCCCATCGCTAACATTCTCACATAGAAATCTGCAAACCCAACCATAAACAAGCTTGTCCATGCCCAAAACATATGATGCTCATTTGCACAGCTAACTTTTTCATAAATCTTATGCTGATAACCACATTTAAAAGAATCTAAACAACCACCAATTAAGTGCCTAAAGGAATGACAGGATAAAGAATACATTGTTAGTAAAAGAGTATTCGCAAGTAAGATCAAAGTACCAACTCCTACACCAAATTGACCATTAAAATTAAATGCTTTAATTACATCAGTCCATAAAAAACAAAGCAAAATAGTTGCCCCTATTAAAAAATATCTATGAATATTTTGAAATATTAAAGGAAATGATGTTTCACCTGTATATTTTTTACGACCTTCACTAACAGCACAAGCTGGAGGATCCATGAAGAATGAACGATAATATGCTTTTCTGTAATAGTAGCAAGTTGCTCTAAAGCCAGCTGGAATCCATAGAATTAAAAAAGCTGGTGAGAATTTCCACCACTCTATCGTAATTAATGGCGAATAAAAGGGGGAAAGATATGGTCCCCATTCATAGTTTTTCCCTTGAAATGCAGCCCAAGTAGCATAAAGCAAGAAACAACCAAGCCCAATAAAATAAACTAACGGTTCTAACCACCAAAAATCTTTTCTCTGAGTTTCTCCAAAGTTCTGAGTAGGTGATTTTTCTATTGTTGATATTGTCATAAAATAATAATGAAACAAAATTATTTTACTACATATTTAACAGAAAAAATCCAGAAGAATTAATTAGTAACATTTTCAGCTATTTAATTAGCAATGTTTTTTCATTCACTCTTAAATCCTCAACTCATTTATTATTTTTCAAAGGCAAATGTTCAACACTAAACGCAAAAATATCATACAAAATGAGTTTAAAAAATATCCCATCCAATCCTTCGATAATAAGTCAAAATATGCATTACGATTTTGTTAGGATTAATCATGTAAAGCACCAATGAATATCAATATTTCAATGATTATTCAGCTTAAAAAATAAAATCAATATAAAATATAAAAGCTATTTCTAAAATAAAAGAGTTTAGAATCTTTTGATAAGGAATCTCCTTAGCAAAGGAAAGTAAAAGAAAAAAATCAGGCAAGATTTTTTTTCAACCTTAAATGGACAGGTGTCCGAGCGGTTTAAGGAGGTAGTCTTGAAAACTACTGATGGCGCAAGCTATCCGGGGGTTCGAATCCCTCCCTGTCCGAATTTGTTTATAACATTCCATGAACTAATTCATTTTATTTTTTATCTACCAATTCTTTTTACAGGCTTGGATTTACCGACAAAGCCGGATGTTATGGTTTTCACTTACGGAAAGAGTTTAAAACATAAAAATATATTAAAAAAGATAATTTAATCCAACTTTTAAAACCTTAATTCAATACAATTACCTTATTGACTTAAAATCTAAAAGGAGAAGAAATGGATAAATTTAGCAAATTAATTAGTTTAATCTACGGAACAATGTTAATTCTTGGAGGATTAATGGGATTTTTGAAAGCCCATAGCAAAGTGTCCTTGATTACTGGAGCAATTAGCGGGCTCATTGTTCTGTTAAGTTGCAAAATCAAATCAAAGTCTTCCTACTTATATATTTCTGCAATAAGTTTAATCCTCTGTGGCTTCTTTTCATATAGATTCGCAGGCTCTCATTCATTTATGCCTTCTGGCTTAATGTTAATTTTAAGTACTACAACATTTTGTGTTGTCTCTCTAAGCTGGTTTAAGTCAAGAAAGAAAAAATAGAATGATTGATTTTCCTCACCAAAGCTGGGATGTAGCAACTGTATTATTTTTCAACAAATTTTGTGGAAAATCTCAATTGTTAGATACACTTGCTCTTATATTTTTATCAGTTGATGCTTTAAGAACTGCAATTTTAGTAGCTTTAACCGTTGGTATCTGGCAGTATGGAAAATCTAAATCAGATATAAATGCTCAAAAAAGGGTGATTTATATTTTATTTAGTATAGTAATTACTCTTGGAATAATAGAAATATTAAATGCCTTGATTGAAAGTCCAAGACCAATCGTTTCACTTGGAAATTTAATTTATAGTCCAATTACAACATCAGATACTCAACTCCTCTGGAGAGAAGGTTGGGTAAGGAATCCAAAGCACGGTTCATTTCCAAGCGACACGATAGCATTGCTTGCAGCAATTGCTACTGGATTATTTCTATGGAACAGACTCCTGGGTACTTGTGCATTTATCTTTGTTTTTATCGCAGGGATTTTGCCAAGACTCTATTTTGGTCTTCACTATGCCTCTGATATGTTTATTGGAGTAATAATTGCAATTGGTTCAACTTTATTAATTGAAAGAATTACATTTTTTAAAAGCATTAGTGAATGGATCTTGAAATTTGAGAGCAAGTTCCCCTATATATTTGGTGTAACAGGCTTTTATCTGGCTTATATAATTGCTGAAAAGTTTATACTACTTAGAAAACTTCCCGTCTGGATACGAACAATGCTTAGACATTAAGTCTTTATTTTTCACCGACTAATCCAACAAAGTACTTCTTTCTCTTATCAATAATTCGAACATTATTAAATAGTAGTTTGTTTTTATCTATATCAGAACTATGTCCAATAATATAAATATTAGACATCAAATTCGCTTGTTCTTTTAAATATAATTTTTGTTCTTTTTTGCTATCAAAGTTTACAAGAACACCACTGTAGTAAGCAATTGAAGGACGATACATTCCAAAAGAAATTATTTTACTTGCATTGTTTTTTTTAGCAATTTCTGCAAAATCTCTTAAATCACTGTGAGTGTGTATATAGTAAGGAGGTAAATAGGAATTTAAAACACCTATAAAAGAAACAGAAAAACAAACTGCAAAGAATAATACAAATGAATATGCTTTCTTGAAAAGACGAAAAGAAAACATGGCAAAGAGCAATAAAGAAACACAAAGAGAAATCTTTATTAATAATGGCACCTTAATAGAATCATCAATATTCCATTTCTTAAGCAATTTAAAAACATAAAACATCGCTGGCAGAATAATAAATAGAAGGGAAGAAAACACAATATAAAGATATTTTTTGTTTGTTTTAGACAGAACATAAATCCAGTAAGAAGTAACGATAGCCATTGGTGGAAGAATCAACAATATATATGTAGCCAATTTTGTGGTGCTTAGAGAAAAGAAAAGAAAAACAGTAAAAATCCATACAAAGGAATACAATAACAACTTATTAAATCTTGGGTTTAACATTCTACGAATTAAAACAAAAAGCGAGCTAATAAAAAATGCCGTCCATGGCATAAACCCGACTAAGACAACCGGTAAATAAAACCATATTGGACCAGGATGCTCTCCAACAACAGATGTAAATCTTTTCAAATTATGTTCAAAGAAAAACACATGAGTAAATTCAGCATTTGTTGCAAGATGAACTTTTATAAACCAAGGCAATGCAATAATTAATGCAAAAAAGAAAATTATAAAATAAACCTTTAAGTGCTTCACATCAAACTGTTTCCTAAAAATCAAAAAGACAGTTAAAATCATGAATGGTAACAATATCCCAACTGGACCTTTGGTTAACACTGAAAGCCCTGAAAATACACCAGCTAATATGCACCAAAAGATTTTAATTTTAAAATCTTTAATGAAATAACTTAAGAAGATAGAATACATGGTTGCAGAAAGCAATAGACATAAAGACATATCAGTAGCAGCTCTCCTGCCTAGCAAAACATATTCAATAGACGTTGCAAGAACAATGCCTGCTAATAAAGCAACTCTACTACCAAATGCTTTTTTTGAAACATACCATGTGAACAAAACACACAAAAGAGCACAAGTTGCTGATGGAATCCTACTCGTAAAATCATTGATTCCAAAGATTTTATATGAAGCTGCAATAAACCAATAAAATAAAATAGGTTTATCAAATCTGTTCTCAAAGTTAAATTGAGGAACTATCCAGTTATGATTCTTGATTATTTCAAGTGCAGTTCCAGCATACCTGGGTTCATCCTTATCCAACAAACCATAGCTGCCAATACCAGAAAAAAAGACAAAGAGGCATAAAGATAATAAAAGAACAACATTAAAGAACAAATGATTTTTTACAACTTTCATAATCTATTTATTAAATATAGCTGATCTCATTAACTCTTTTTATGAAGAATAATAACTACGTAAACTAACTGTACAAATTACTAAAAGTTAATGAATCTAAAATAGATAAAAAACAAGGAGAGCCTCTATGAAAATTAATCAAAGAGTATTTTATGCAATTTTAGTATTAGGTCTTTTATATCTTCCATTTTGCTCATTAACAACAAGTGCACAAACATTTGATATCAATTCTCCAATTACACAGCAATTTACTATAACAAGTCCAGGATTTTTCCCACTTTCAAATATTGCAAATGATGCTTTTCAAGAACAATTTTCTCAAAATATGAACCTTGAAGCTACCTTTACAAATTTTCTAGGAGGACCTTGCACTCTTGCACCAGCAGCAGATTTTGCAGAAATTGGACCTCCCTTTACTATAACTGGAAATAGTAACTTTCTTCTAGATTTCAGCATGGCATCACCAAATGTAGATATATTTGGTTTATCACTTGTCCCTAAAGGAAGTCCCTGTACTTTTAATTTACAGCTTACAACCCCAAAGATACAATCAAGCTCTAGTTCAGGAAGCACAGAAGGCGAAGGTCTTCTCATTCCAAATGGAATTACAATTGTTGGTTCCTATTTGAGTTCAAATACAGTTGGCCAATTATCAAATGAATCAACTAATCCAGGATGTCAAAACAGTCCAAGCGGTATTAACACTTCACTGTCTGAAAACCAAATCAAAGAATTGATAAATTTCTTAGCAACTATTGATGCTGATACCACTAGTCCTAGAAGTATTTCCCAAAAGACAACTAGAAACTTAGCAGTAAAACCAAAGTTGACTGATGTAAAAGTTTATAGTCTGCCTCTAAATGAAAATAAAGACAAATCTCAGGGAGTATATAATCTAAAGCTTACAAATACAACAGATACAACCCAGATCTATGCAACAGTGATTTTTCCTTCCATTACAGAAAAGAGTAGTGTAATGCTAGGTAGAAGCTTTAACCCGGAAATAGAAGTTACCTTAAAAGAGCAAGCGGGAGCAGATCTTATTGCGCTTGCTGCAGTGCAACATGCAATTGTCTCTGCCACAATGCCCTGGCAGCTATCCAGCGGCAATGGATTCTTTATAACTCAGGGGGGCGGCTGTGTAGGTCCTTATTGCACCATTCTTGAAAGCGGCATGGTTGTAATTATCCCAGGCGGTGCATGCACACCAGAAAAACTAAGCAAACGAAAAGCTGGCTATGCTACGTTTAACCCAAGTATGTTTTTTGATCCATTTCCTGTAGCTTCAAAAACCATTCAAATTCCATCTGAAAATATTGTCGATCCAAAACACCCATTGGTTTCTAAGGTAGTTCAGGAGAATGCTTATCTAATACTTCAACCAGTTCCACCAGGAGCTATGCTCATACAACAGCTAATGCTTTCTTTAGATAAAGAAGACTAAGTCTCTGGAGCAAAACCTCTTCTCATTGTATTTTCTGTAATAACTCGTGGTTCTACAAACTGCAAGAGATAATCTTTCCCTCCTGCTTTAGAACCAATACCGGACATCTTAAAACCACCAAACGGCTGGCGACCAACTTTTGCCCCGGTAGAGCCTCTGTTTATATATAAGTTGCCAACGATAAATTTCTCTTTTGCTTTTTGAATGTTTCCTGGACTTCTGCTAAATAAAGCACCTGTTAGTGCAAATTTAATACCATTTGCAATTTCCAAGGCATGATCAAAGCTATCAGCTTTAATAACCGATAAAACTGGTCCAAATATTTCTTCCTGAGCAATTCTTGCATTTGGCTTTACATCAGCAAATATTGTTGGTTGAATAAAGTATCCGCTCGTTAATTTATTTTCCTCTTCACCAACAATAATTTTTCCTTCCTGTTTTCCGATTTCAATATACTTTTTAATGCTTTCATAAGCATTTTTATCAACAACAGGTCCTAAATAAGAGGATGGATCTTCAGCTATTCCCTGTTTAATACTTTTTGCAGCATTTGTAAGTCTTCCAACAAATGATTCATAAATTTCTTTTAAAACAATTACTCTTGATGCAGCAGAACATTTTTGTCCGGAATAACCAAAAGCACTATAAACAATACCTTTTACAGCCTCATCTAAATCAGCATCATCATCAACTATAATTGCATTCTTTCCACCCATTTCTGTAACTACTTTCTTAACAAAGTCCTGTTCAGGTTGAACATCAGCCGCTGATTTATTAATTGAAAGTCCAACTTCCATTGAACCCGTAAAAATAATCATATGAACATCTTTGTGTTTAACAAGATGATTTCCTATTGTTCTCCCATCTCCTGGTAAATAATTACATACACCGAGTGGCAAACCAGCCTCAATCAAAATATCCATATATTTAGCAGCAATAA
>JAHFBE010000038.1:17804-22804 GCA_023250205.1 Candidatus Melainabacteria bacterium
AATTACGGAAACAACACCTCTTGGTTTGTAAAACGAATAATTTTCTTCACCTGGTGGACAAACAAGTTTTTCCGGAGCAAAAAGTTTTTTTGCTTCAATTGCATAATAATTCAAGAAGTCAATTGCTTCACTAACATCCCCATCTGCTTCACGCCAGGGCTTTCCTTCTTCAAGAACCATAAGAGCAGATAAATCAAACTTTTTTTCCCTCATAATTCTTGCAGCATTAAATAATATATTTGCTCTAGATTCTAGAGAAGATTGAGACCAGCTAGGAAAAGCATTTTTTGCAGCATTAACAGCATTCTCTGAATGTTCAATTGTTGCCATTGCAAATTTACCTATAACTTCAGTGAAATTTGATGGGTTGATTGAATCTCCCCAATCATTGGTATCAATCTTTTTTCCATCAATAATAAGAGGAGATTTCTTACCATATTCTTTCTTACAATTATCAATTGCTTGTTTCATCAACTTACGATTTGTAGAGATTGTAAAATCAGTATCAGGTTCGTTTACAAAGAAACTTGGTGGAAATATAGATTTAACCTGCTCAGAAAGAACAACTTTGTCACCAGATTTCGATGATGGTTCTTTCAATAAATCATCTTCATCTAAACCTTCAAGAAAGCCTTGTCTTAAGAAAGATTCATTTGCAGTATTTTCAAGAAGTCTTCTTACAAGATATGCCATACCTGGAATCAATTCCCCAAACGGCATATAGATCCGAACTCTCTCTCCCAACTGAGTTAATGAATCTTGCATTGAGTTAGCCATGCCATATAAAAGTTGAAATTCAATTGCACCCTTTGGAAGATTTTTCAATTCAGAATAAGCCTTAGCATGTGCAATAGATCTCACATTATGGCTAGCAATTGCTGTATAAATATAGGGATAATTATCAATCAATAACTTTGATAACTTTTCAAAGTTTAAATCACTTTCATATTTATTTTGAAAAACTGGACACTTCCAGTGCTTTTGAGAAGAAACAATTGTTTCATAATCCCAATAAGCACCTTTTACAAGCCTAATAGTTACAGGTACCTTACGAAGTTTTACCCAATCAATCAATTCAGACAAATCTTTGTAAGAATCTCTTAAGTATGCCTGAATAACAATACCTGCATGTTTCCATGTTTTAAATTCTTCTTCTTCTAAGATTTCTTTAAACACAGCCAAGGTTAAATCTTTCAACTCATAATTTTCCATATCCAAGTAGACAAATGCCCCTCTTGAAATAGCATTTCTGAAAATTGGTCTGAGTTTTTCTTTTAACATTGAGACAGAATCACTATAATTCATAGGATCTATTTGAGAATATAAAGATGATATTTTTACTGATACATTCACCTTAGGCAGATCACCATGTGGAGCTCTATCAATTAAATCAATATCACCCCAAGATGATGAAGCATCTGACAAATCAGTAATCAAATCCATATACATCTTATGATAGACATTTGCCTCAGCTTCACTTAAGACCACCTCACCTAAGATATCAACAGTAAAAGAAGTCTTTCTGTTTCTAAAATCTTTTACTTTCTGGATTATTTGCTTAGAGTTTTCACCAGCAATGAATGTTTTTGCCATTTCAGAGACACTAGCTTTAACAGCAAGATTTGAAGCAATCTTTCCAACTATTCCACTGCTTGAAAAATCTGTAATAAATTTTAAAAGTTCTTTGTACTCTCCTTGAAAGCTATCAAAATATTCTTTTATATGAGCAACGATTTGTTCTCCAGATTTTAAAACAGGAAGGACGTCAACAAATCTAAACAACTGAAGCTTTAAGGATTTATCCTTCATCGAAAGATCCATAAGTCTTGATGCCCAAAAAGATCTGTTAAAGAAATCCGTTTTAGAAGACTTAATAAGCGAAAATATTTCTTTTCCAATGGATTTTGTTTTAACTTCTAAAGAATCCGTCAGAAGATCATTGTTTTTTGTTTGTGTAGTCATTGTATTGGTAAAATAATATCATTTTTTATTTGACAGTTTATTAATGAAGAAATATTCTAAATCAGAAACTGACATAACAGAAAGTCTTGACTGCTTTAAAAGTGACATATTAACTAAAGGTTTTTCATTTTTTATCTGCTTAAGTGTAATTGAATTATTTAACCTTTTAACAGGCTTTAGCTCAACAACGACCCATAAACCTGAATCATCTAAAGGTTCAGGATAATATTCTTTAAAGACTTCACTGATACCAACTATTTCTTTAGATTTCCCACTGTGATAAATAAAGACTAGATCACCTTTTTTCATTTTCTTCAAATTGTTTCTAGCCTGATAATTTCTAACACCATCCCAGAGGACCTTTCCATCAATTAATAATTGATCAAAGCTAAACTCCTCTGGTTCTGTTTTTACCAACCAATATTGCATATGAGATAATTATAACGAACTAAATTTAATAACGAGTAATAATTAACGAAAGAAGAGGAGCTATGGATTACAGAACTCTTGGAAAAACAGGAATGAAAGTTTCCACAATTGGATTTGGAGCATGGGCAATTGGTGGAAATATGTGGGGTCCACAAGATGATAAGGATTCTATAGCTGCTATTAATAAAGCAATAGATCTTGGAGTTAATTTCATTGACACAGCATTAGCCTATGGAAATGGGCATAGCGAAGAAGTAATTGGTAAAGTACTTAAAACCAGAAAAGAAAAGATTTACATAGCTACAAAGATTCCCCCTTTAATGTGGCCCCCATCCCCAACTTCTCATTCTAAGGATGCATTTCCAAAACAAACAATAATAGACTCTATAGAATCCAGCTTAAGGAATTTGGATATGGATTGTATAGATCTTATTCAACTGCATTCCTGGAGAAAGAACTGGACGAATGATACAGATTGGTATGAGACCTTACTAAAGTTTAAAGAGCAGGGGAAAATCAAACATATTGGTGTTTCTGTGCACGACAATATGGAAGACGAATCACTTGATTTAATTGAAACAGGAAGAGTTGAAACAATTCAGGTCGTCTATAACATTTTGGCTCAAACACCTAAAAAGAATTTATTTCCTAAAGCACAAAAACACAATATTGGAATAATTGCCAGAGTCCCACTAGCATATGGTGCTCTAACTGGAAAATTCACAAAAGAAACAACCTTTGCAGACACTGACTTTCGTAAGAACAAATACTTTGGTGATAGCTTAACTGAAGTATTAAAAAAAGTAGAAAGATTTAAAGAACTGGTTGGCACAAATGACAAAAAAACACTTGCGTCTTATGCATTACAATTTGCACTTGAGAATTCAGCAGTTTGCACAACAATTCCAGGGATAAGGAATGTAAATCAAGCAGAAGAAAATTGCACTTATAATAAGGTAGATTTACCAAGTCACGTAATAAAAGAATTAAATAACTTTACTGCTGAAAGAATTCACTAAAATCATCTTGTGTTTTTTTCTCTGAAGGAACCTGAGCTAGATTTGAATATTGATTTAAAAGAAGATTTATTCGATTCAATATTTCAACTTTCTTTTTTGTTAATTCATTATCATAGTTATAAGCCACTAAAAAACATCCCATTCCAGTTTCTAGACTCTTTAGCTTGTTTACTTTATCATCTGAAAGTTGAGCCAATTTGAATTTACTTTTAGTTCTTAACTCAGATTTTGCAACTGATTTTAGTCTTTTATAGACTAATAAAATCTTATCCTTTAACAACTTAGAATAATCTTGATTAGTGTTGGTATCTTGAACCTTATTTTCTGATTTAATTGCAAACATTTTGTATTAGTTTGACGCAACTAATACATAGTCTGTTCCTTAAGCACCTTCTGGACTTCTTTGTTTTGAATGAGTACTGGGAGGTAAATTTAATATCTCATTTGGATAATAATCTGCTAAGTGTTCAACAATATCTCTAACCGATAAAAAGCCAACAGGACAGTGGTTTTCATCAATCAATGGAATATGTCTATAACCACCAGCAGCCATTCGATTTAAAGCATAAGCAATCGGATCGCTTAAAAATAATGCATCAGGATTTTTTGTCATATGAACATTTAGTATTTCTCGCTTAAAATCGTATCCTTTGTTAATCAATTTTCTAATTACATCTCTTTCTGTAAAAATCCCAATAAGTTTATTAGTACTTTTTTCTACAACCAGAACACAACCAACATCTTTTTCTACAAAAAGGTCAATTGCCTCAGAAACCGTTGTATCAGAAAAAACAATAACAGGATCCCTGTAAAATATTTTTTCAATTGGTTCATTTATAGAAAGAGCAAACTCCAAATTTGGCTCATTTGCAAATGCTCGTTCTTCAATAATATTTAATTCTTCATCAAGTTCATCTGACATAATTTCTTAACCTCAGTTTAAACTACTCAATAGAGTTTATGTTTAATCGTCAAATTTTAACTCTTTTATATACACCAAATAGTTGATTTTATAACTAACTTATTCAGAGCTTAATCATTCAAGATAATCTTTGCTAATAGTTCACCCTTTCCCTTGAATTTTAGTAAAAAAATGACTGCTTTTTAAGTTGAAAGGACTAACCCTAAGGGCATAAACCTTAGTAGGAGTTACACATTAATCCTAAATTTTAACGTTCTGAAATATCAAATGAAAAGATTTAATAGCGTTCAATTTGTAAAATCAATCATAAGCTTGATAGCACTACTATCATTTAATACTCCTACTTTTGCTGCATTTAACACAACTAACCGTATTAATTACGGTAACTTATTTAAATCTCCAGACTTACTAAATCTTAAATTCAAATCATCAAAATATGAATATCTTCTTACCCAATCGTTAGAGGGACCATCATCAAGTTCATCAGGAAACAATTCCAGCAATATAAATCATAATCAAAGAATAATAGATTCTCAATCATGCAACCATACGCCTGAAACAAATCAAGAAGTAAATCTTAAAGCTAAATCATTTAATATTACCAGCATAACTCCATCAAAATTAAGAACTGCTGATTTAAATAATGATAATTATGTTGATTTAGTTTT
>JAHFBE010000039.1 GCA_023250205.1 Candidatus Melainabacteria bacterium
GCTTTACCAACTACGGGTGAGATTGAATTGAATGAAAACTTCACCATGTTGACAAGTCTTAAAATGAAGACCAAATTTATTTCAAAAAACCCTTTATTTAAAATATTTATAAATTTTGATAAGTATCCGGATTTTCAATTTACTACAGCTCTTGACAAACCAGTGCAGTTAAATGGTGTGAAGGAAATTGAATTAACAGGAGATGTATTCTTTCATGGAGAAACAAAACGAATTACAATTAAACTAAGAAATAAATCTACAGATAAGAAAATAGTACTTGTTGGTTATTTAAATATAGAAATGAGTAACTTTGGATTAACCCCTCCTCATTTTGCGTTTTTTACGATGGATGATTTAATTAAAAACAAAGTAGAACTAGTTGCGAATTTATAATTTATAATCTTGCCACTTTTGCTGAATTAAATCTAACTTCCCGTTAAAAACAGCTTCATACCAGTAACAAATTTTTGATATAAGGGTTTGAATAAGCTCTTCTTTTGTAATCTTATTGAAATCTTTTTTGGCCATAATTTCTTCTAATGAAACTGGCTCTACAATGTTTCTATCCAAGTCATGAGTGGTCCTTTTAATATTGATTCCAATTCCAGTTATAAGATGAGCAATCTTTTCTTTTTGAAGAAGGCTTTCTACTAAAATTCCCCCAAGCTTTTTATTATTAAAATAAATATCATTTACTGGTTTTAATTTTGTCTCAATATTTGTTACTTCTTTAATAGCTTCTACACAGGCAATTCCTGCAGCTTGTGTATATAAAGTGGTTAGCTCAAATAAATCTTTATCTCTTGGAATATGAATTATAGAAAGGTAAATCCCGGAATTTGCTGGGGAAGACCATTCCCTGCCTTGTGTTCCACGTCCTTTTGTTTGGGAATTAGTGGTTATATAAGCAATATTATTTATTTTTCCTGCTTGAATTAAGCGTTTGGCTTCATCTTGAGTGGAGTCAAGTTCATCATAGTAAAAACTTTGAATTGTTTTTGTCATACTGTCATTGCGAGGGAAGAGACGTTGCATGCAACGTCTCCACAGTAATCCTGATCTAACTTGCGCAAATAGTTTGGGATTGCCACGCCTCATTTCATTCGGCTCGCAATGACATTTTATACTATTTTGCCTGAAATTCTTTGTAAATAATTACTTGGCAGCTTCTTTCCCAGTACACCTTGCATAAAAAAAGAAGCCTCTATCAGGTTATCTAAATTAATTTCTGTTTCAATACCTCTTTGATTTAAGAAATCAATTAGATCTTCTGTAGCAAGATTTCCTGATGCACCAGGGGCATAAGGACAGCCACCAAGACCACCGGCTGAAGAGTCATAAGTAGTAATGCCATGTTCTAAGCCCATTTCTACATTTTCAAGTGCTTTACCATGCGTGTCATGAAAATGCAGAGCAATCTTTTCTTTTGGAATTGATTTTAATATGAAACTAATAGTATCTTTAACTTGTTCTGGTGATGCTTTCCCTATAGTATCTCCAATTGAAATTTCATCAACTCCCATCTCTAATAATGACTTAGCAACTTCTAAAACCTTTTCTTTCTTTATATTGCCTTCATAAGGGCATACAAAGCATGTGGAAATATAACCTCGTACTGACATCTCATCTGCAAGAGCATTTTTAACTATTTCTTTAAAAGTATCAAGTGATTCTTGAATAGTCATGTTTATATTTTTTTTAGTAAAAGTTTCTGAGGCTGCAGTAAAAACTGCTATTCTTTTTATCCCAACTTCTTTTGCTCTCTCTAAACCTTTCATGTTAGGGACTAAAGCTGAACATAATATTTCTTTAGGTAAATTCAATCCTTTAATGACTTCAGATGAATCTGCAAGTTGTGGAACCCACTTTGGATGAACAAATGAACCGACTTCAATATTTTTTAAACCCGAATTTGCCAGTAATTTTATAAATTTGATTTTATCTTGTGTGGAAACTATCTTTTGTTCGTTTTGTAATCCATCGCGTGGACCAACTTCAATGATGGTTATCTTCTTAGGATATATTTTCATTTTCCAGACCAATTGGGTTTTCTTTTTTCATTAAATGCTTTAATTCCTTCTTTTCTATCTTCTGTAGCTGCAGCAGCTTTGTAAGACATGCTTTCAACGTTAAGTGCTTCCTGAAGATTTGAATTATATCCTTTGTTAATTGCTCTTTTTGCTTCAATAACTGAAATGGGAGCATTTTCTACGATTTCTTTTGCAATGCTTACAGCTTTTTCAAGCAACTTATTATTTTCTACTACATGGTTTGCAAGCCCTAAATTAAAAGCTTCATCGGCAGAAACTGCTCTGCCTGTAAAAATCAATTCTTTTGCTTTTCCAATTCCAATTCTTCTTGGCATTCTTTGTGTGCCGCCAAGTCCTGGTATTAATCCACGTTTTACTTCAGGTAATGCAAACAATGCATTTTTTGCAGCAATAATAAAATCACATAAGAGAGCTATTTCACACCCACCGCCAAATGCGATTCCATTTACAGCAGCAATTACAGGGATAGGGAAATTTTGTATAGCAACACCAAATTCCTGAAATAAAATTCTTTGCAGTTCCAATTCATGATCATCTTTATTTGCTCTTTCTTTTAAATCAGCACCTGCGCAAAAAGCTTTCTCTCCTGTCCCGGTTACAATTACTACTCGTAAATTCTTTCTGGGATTTGAAAAATAAGATTTTAATTCTTCAGCCATTGTTGAGCTTATAGCGTTTAAAACTTCAGGACGGTTTAAAGTTAAAAGCTCAATTTGCTCTGAAAGGATTTCTGTTTTTATTGTTTGGAAATTCATCTTTGATTTGTCATTGTGAGTCCTGAATGAAATGAAGGACGTGGCAATCTTATACCTACGATTACGTTTCAAGAGGTTTCATTGTTATCGTTATCAATGGTTTGAGATTGCTTCGCTTTGCTCGCAATGACATAAATCCTTCCTTTCACTTACATCCTAAATACACCGTATTTTGTATCATCAATTGGTGCATTAAGTGCAGTGGAAATGCATCTAGCTAAGATTTTTCTTGTGTCTGCAGGATCAATTATTCCATCATCCCATAGTCTGGCTGAACTGAAATATGCTGAACTTTCTTCTGCATATTTTTCAAGAGTTGGACGTTTAAATTCTTCCTCTTCTTCTTTTGTCATGGCTGGTAATTCTTTTGAAGCAAACTGATCCTTTTTAACAGTTAATAAAACATTTGATGCCTGCTCACCGCCCATGACAGAAGTCTTTGCATTTGGCCATATAAAAAGCATTCTTGGATTATATGCTCGTCCACACATTGCATAATTTCCAGCACCATGAGAACCACCAACGATTATAGTAAATTTTGGAACAGAAGCATTTGAAACAGCCTGAACCATTTTTGCTCCGTCTTTTGCAATGCCACCGGCTTCAAATTGCTTTCCAACCATAAAACCAACAATATTTTGAAGAAAAACTATTGGGATTTTTCTTTGATTACATAACTCAATAAAATGTGTTCCTTTAAGAGCACTTTCGGAAAATAAGATTCCATTATTTGCAATCACACCTGTCAGGTATCCATGTACTCTAATAAACCCACATACTAAAGTCTTTCCATAGAGAGCTTTAAATTCCTGAAACTCACTTCCATCAGCTATACAACCAATTACTTTTCTAATGTCATAGGTTCTTCTTGTATCTTTTGGAATTAAACCATAAATTTCTTTTGGATCATGAAGTGGTTCTCTTGGGGTAGCAAAGTCCAGAAAACTTTTTGGTTTTAAATTTAGATTTTTTACAATGCTTCTTGTAATGCTCAGTGCATGCTCATCATTTTCAGCATAGTGATCGGTTACTCCAGAAATTTTACAATGAAGGTCTGCTCCGCCGAGATCTTCTGCGCTTACTTCCTCTCCTGTTGCTGCTTTTACAAGTGGAGGACCACCTAAGAAGATAGTTCCTTGATTCCTTACAATTACAGCTTCATCACTCATGGCTGGAACATAGGCTCCGCCTGCAGTGCATGAACCCATTACCACGGCAATTTGAGGAATCCCCAGTGATGACATTGTTGCTTGATTATAAAAGATTCTTCCAAAATGCTCTTTATCAGGAAAAACTTCTGATTGTAATGGTAAAAATGCTCCTCCTGAATCCACCAGGTAGATGCATGGTAAATGGTTTTCCAGTGCAATTTCCTGTGCACGTAAATGTTTTTTTACTGTAAGTGGATAATAAGTTCCACCTTTTACTGTGGCATCATTTGCAATGATTACTGCTTCTCTGCCATGTACAATACCAATTCCTGTAATGATTCCAGCGCTTGGTGCATCATTGTTATAAACATTGTAGGCAGCCATTGCACTGAACTCAAGGAACTCATTATCAAGATCTATTAGTTTACTTATTCTTTCTCTTGCAAGAAGTTTTCCACGTTCTTTGTGCTTTTTAATCAGATCAGGGCCGCCGCCTTCTTTTACTTTTTCAAGCCTGTTCTTAAATTCATTTACCTGTTCTTCAAGAGAAGCTTTATTTTCCTTAAAGGAAGGGGATTTTGTATCTATTTCAATTACTGTTGTTTCCATAATAAATAAAAGTCTACAGGTGAATAAGCTTACAAGTCAACAAATTTGAAAATGTAACCAAAAGTTACGTCAAACGATAATACTTTACCTGATTATGTTTTGTAAGAATGTTTGTTATATTACAAAGGTTATGTTTGAAGATTTTAAGCCACCAAATAGCAACCAAAGAAAGTTTGTAGCTAATTTAGCTATTGCTGCTTGTATTGCATGGGCTTCACCAATTTATAGCGTTATAATTAGGCTTCCTTTACATGATGTTCAAGTTTCGTTAAAATATATATTGTTTTTAATACTTTCTTTATTTGCATTTTTATTTTTTTTCGTTATAGGCTTTAGTTTTTTGAGGGCGACTAGTAATGAATGAATCTTTAGAGATAATTAAATATTTACTTACGCTTTTTTTACTTTTTACTCCTTTTTCGCTTTTTATTGCATTTGGACTTTTTGTCATTTATCAGGATAGGAAGAGGGAAAAACTTGAAATAGAACAATCTAGAAAAGCAAAATTAAATTAATGACTGTACAAACTAAAATAAGAGAAACAAATATGAATTTTTCACTAAATGAAGATCAAATTTTACTTCAGGATACAATCCGTGACTTTGTCGAAAAAGAAGTTAAGCCATATGCAAAAAATTGGGATGAAAAAGAAGAAGTTCCATTGAGTACTATTAAAAAGCTTGGTGCTATGGGAATTATGGGAATGGCAGTTGATCCAAAGTATGGTGGAGCAGGTCTTGATACAGTCTCAATTGCTATGGTTATTGAAGAACTTGCTCGTGCTGATGGGGGGCTTTCACTTACAGTTGCAGCACATAATGGACTTGGATGTGGACATATTGCTAGATTTGGATCTGAAGAGCAAAAACAAAAATATCTGCCTGATTTAGCCAGTGGTAAAAAACTGGGTGGGTGGGCATTGACAGAACCAGCATCAGGTTCTGATGCTGCAGGAATGAAAACTACTGCAAAAAAAGATGGGAATAACTGGATTTTAAATGGTACAAAAATGTTTATTACAAATGGATCTGTTGGTGAGACATTTGTAGTTTTAGCAGTTACAGATCCAGCAAAAAAACAAAAGGGGATTACAGCTTTCATTCTGGAAAAAGGTGATCCTGGTTTTAAAGCAGGCAAGAAACTTGAAAAGATGGGAATGAAAGATTCTGATACAAGTGAACTAATCCTAGAAGATGTAAAAATACCGGACTCAAGAAGACTTGGAGAATTAAACCAGGGCTTTGTAAACACTTTAATGATGCTTGATAAAGGACGTGTCAGCATTGGTGCACTTTCAGTTGGACTTGCTCAGGCAGCTTTAGATGAATCGATGAAATATGTTCATCAAAGGGAAACATTCGGAAAACTTTTAAAAGATCATGAAGTAATAAGATTTATGCTTTCTGATATGGCGGTAGAAATTGATGCAGCCAGATTACTTGTTTATCGTGCAGCAGCATTAGCGGTGGAAGGTAAGCCATTTACTATTGAAGCTTCAATGGCAAAACTTTTTGCATCTGAAATGGCTATGAGAGTTTGTAATAAAGGTATTCAGATACATGGTGGATATGGCTATACAAGAGAGTTCCCAGTAGAAAGATTCTTGCGTGATGCAAAACTATGTGAGATTGGTGAAGGTACTAGTGAAGTTCAAAGGCTTGTTATTGCCAGAGAAATTTTAAAGAAATACGAATCTTAGTCTTAATACTTAAAACTTTCTAAAAATACATGATTTGCTCAGTTTTGTGCTGTAAATTACTTATTATTATTTGAGGATTATATATGGGGTTAACTATAAAGCAGATTACAGATGCCGCACCAAAAGACTTTCTTAGAACGGTAAGAAGTCATGCTGCTGAAAGTCTGAAAAATATTCCGGATGGACTATTTGATTTTTTAAGAGAGAAAATCCCAGAGCTGAAAACTCTTTCTGATAGCTCTTTTGCTGTACTAATGATATTAAAGAGTGAAGGTAAGTTTAATAAAGAAAGTATCCAGAAAGCTTTAAATAAGGGAAAAATTCCTACAAATGACAAGCTGGTGGATAAAGTGAACAGGTTATTCTCTCCGCTTATTTTAGATTTCAAGAAAGGTGGAAAAGGAGATATTTTGCCATTGGATTTGCTACTCCCTAGTATTTCTTCAGTTGCTCAGGTTAAAGAATTGTCTGTAGTCTCACCACTTACAGATGAACAAAAAGTTATAAGAATGATTGATAAATTGATTGAAGAATATACTAATGATCCAAAAGAAGCTGACAGAGATACATTAGCTCAAATACAAGCATTTAAAAAATACTTTACTTCTCCTATTGCTGAGAAACGCCCACAGTTAGTAGTACCAAACACACATGAATTAAGTTCAACAGCATCTTTTGTATATGTTCCTGCAGGTTTCTATTTTAGAATTGCCGATCAAGAATCTGGTGGAACTGTAGTGGAGATGTTTCCGGTTTTACAAAGTGATTTTGTAAGAGAGCATTGGGAAAGCTTTGATGATAAGCTGGTAAGAGTAAATTTTGCTGCAAGTATAGTAAAAGAAGGAATATATCTTTTAACAGCAGACAACACCCCGGAAGTTATAAAAGGTCCTTATTTTCTAGAAAAAGATTTCATAGAGAAATTTAAGCAAATAAAATTTAGATCTCAAGATACTGCTGATCAGCAGTATGCCATGCTCGCTTCAAATAGAGATGTGGTAGAAGCTGCAAAACGATTTATAGCAGCTAAGGTTCATCTTGAATATATAGGGTTTAAAAACAAATTAGAGTTTTTTGGCAGGCAGATTCAAGGAGTAAATGTAAATCCTGAATTAGTTACGTATTTGCAACCTACTATTGCTCATCACCTGACAGTTAATTTAGAAAAGACTTCTTTCCTGAATGATAGATTTGAAATTAATAATGAAGATGATTATAAGCTAAGCATGGCGCATGAGTTTTATGCAGTTACACAAGATACTTCTATTGCTCGTGTGGCACTAAGAATTATTTTAAAAGATCATGAGTTGCAGAAGAACAGTGGAGATCCTTTTGTATTTGTAAATGATAAGCAGTACTTTACTGGTAGTACAAAGTAGCTTACACAATGAGTTTTGGTTAAATAAGTTATAATCTAAAACAATTTCTTATGTTGGTTCGAAAAATACTTTCTAGTATATGGGTTAAGTTGCCATTTGTTGAATCTCAAAAAGATTCTATGGTAAAGAGTATTCCTATACCCACAGTAATAAATGATTTTTCGATTTATAAGAAATTAAATATTGATGGATATCCACTTCCTAGTGATGTTAACTGTAAAGTTACTGGCTGGGAAGTTAGTAATAAGGGGAAAATAACTGATTATTATGGTACAGATGTTGATATAGAAACTGCGGTTATAGTTTTCCAGCCTGATAGAAATGAGGTTAATAGAACTATTGTTGAAGGTCGGAAATCGTTTATGTCTGGTTTTAGCAAAATAGGAACTGGACAGGTCCCGACCGTTTGGAATGTAGATGAGGGAGCTATAAAAAATCGTAGTTGGTTTGCATGGATAAGATTTCACCCGGTTGATGATAGCGGAGGGTTTATCCTCAATGAAAATGGCAAAATGGTTGATTCAATACTTGAAATTAAAATTTTTAATCCATATTCTTACTCGATGAAAGAATCTTATCCAAAGGATGTTTTAATGCTTTATCAGGAGCTTCTTAGGAGAACAGATTATTTTAGAAAAAATATTGGTTTTAATATGGGAGGTTTTTAAGAGAGTTATTACTTTGACATTATAAAAAAGCTAATCATGAGTATAAGGTTATGAATAAAATGTGCAACGATTGGTGGAATTAGAGAGTTTGTATAGTATCTGATAAGGGTTAAAACAAAGCCGTAAAGTATAAATAGGCTAAGCAAAATATGAGCATTTCCAATATTCATAAAATGTGAAAATCCAAAAAACAAAGATGTGATTATAATTGCCCAAAAGCTATTTAGTTTACTCTGAAAAAATGGAAATATAAATCCCCGATAAAATATTTCTTCAAATACCGGAGCAAAAAGAGCACAAGTAAAAGATAGATTAGTCCTTCTTTTGTTTTTGCTATGTCCATTGCATAAAAAGCACTTGGTGCAAATTTGAAAATTACTGGTAAAGATATTAATGGCATTATTGAACCAATTGAAATTATATAGAGAAGTGTTGTTGTTGAAACGCTATTTAAAAACAATCCTTCCTGCAAAGTTTTATTTTTTCTTCGGCAACAAAAATAATAAATTATGTATGAAGTGAGTATTGATGAAAGAAAAAACATTACTATCCCAAAATAGTGAGAATTGAAAAAATCTTTATAAGCAAATAAAACTTTTTTAAGTGAAATAGGAACAACTACAAAAGAAAAAACAGTTGTAGCTAACATTATAAGTAGGGCCAAACAAAATTCTTTTGTGGATATAAAATTAAATTTGCTTTTTATGTCTTTTTGAAGGAACATGAGTTTTATAGTTATTAAGCTGGATCTTTTGAAAGTTTACTTAAACTGAGTCTTTATATTAATAGGCAAAATCTACAGTTGTTAAATTTAAGCATTTATCTTGATTTATAAGCTAAAAACATGTGAGAATTAGCACTATTGGGGACTTTTTATAGAGGTATTTAACGTGTTCTTATTACTTCTCAATAAATATACCTTTTAGGAAGGGCTATTCCTTAAATTATGGGAATTGCATCTATAGGTATTTGGCAAAAAATACTGTCTGATTCTTATGAAGAGTGAATTGAGAATATTTTTAATTCAGGTAAGAAGAGCTACTGTAGCTTTGATATTTTCTTTTTCTATACTTTCAGGATATTTTTGGCCAGTTTCAGCTATATCACAAAAGCTGGAAAATAGAATTCAAAAACTAGAAACCAGACAAGATAAACATGAAAAACAAAGCTTGAAACAAAAGATTAGAGAGACAAGCAACAAAAAGGAAAATAAACTAGAAGAAAAAAATATTGTACTTGATGGCTCTTCATTCGTTGGAAAAAATCCTACAACATATAAATTTGACTTGCATGATATTAAGTTAACTCAGGATGATAGTTTTGGGCTGAATCCTGATGGAAGCGTTTCTTCTGATACCACTACAGTTTCTACAGATTGTGGAGGTGGTACAGTTGATCCTCAAACAGGAGAATGCATCCCTGTTCCTTGTTCACAGTCTGCTTTTCCGGGATGCGATGGTTCTTGTCCCAGTGGTTTAGCTTGTGCGACTGCTTTAGATCAAAGTCCATCCTGCGTTTGTGTCTATCCTGATAATTCAAACGGTAGTTCAAGTGGGACAGCATGTGTTTATGATGTTGATTGTCCGGAAGGTAGTACATGTTCAGATGGTATATGTATACCTGCAGCAGTATGTGGAAATGGCATATTAGAAGTTGGCGAAGATTGTGAGGATAGCAGTGTCGGCTGTTCTGTAAAATTACCAACACCAGAAGCTTCAGAAGAAACTAAAGGAGTTGAAGGATGGTGTGTAAATTGTAAGTGTACTTATTGTGGAGATGGGATTCTAGATGCCCCTAATGGTGAAGGATGTGACGACGGTAATCATGTGAATGGAGATGGCTGTTCAAGCACTTGTTCTCCTGAAAATCCTGCACCTGTTTGTGGTTGTGGCACTTGTGCAGAATTTACAGAAACAAAAGAATGGGAATTTACACTGAATGACGGTACGATTTCTAAAGACCCAAGTAGTTCTATAACTTGTTGTGAACAGTTAGACTCAAGCACTCCTATAAAACTAATAAAAGGGAATGATGCTTGTGTTTGGAGAGCTCAGCCATCCAGTCAAGGGTGTTATTCATCTGAAGATATAGTGTGGGAATTGTTTCACCAAAGTTTTAATGGAAAATATTCATTGAGTGTATCTATACCACATGAAAATTTTGGAATCACTTATTCCATAAACGATTCTGAATGGAAGTGTAACAGTAGCAACACTCTAACCATTGAACCTGCACCTGTCAAAGATAACAGGTGTGTTGGTCTTCCAGACAGTATTACAATTAACCGTGTTGACGGTGGTGAACCAGATTGTGGTTCAAACAATAGTACTTCTGGCAATGGTAGCAGCAGCAGTAGTAGTTCAAGTGGTGGTGGCAGTAGTTCAGGTGGAATATGTGGAAATGGGATAGTGGAAGAAGGGGAAGAATGTGATAGTGGTACAAGTCAACTTGTAAATGGAAATCTTCTTGCCAGAACAGGTAATAATTGTTCACAGACTTGTAAAATTGAGATCTGTGGTGATGGTATAGTACAAGCTAATGAAGATTGTGATCCAGGAGTTAAATCAGATACTCTTACCTGTGATTCTGACTGCTCAAAACAAGTTTGTGGAGATGGATACCTGAATGAATTTGCTGAAGAAGAATGTGATGATGGAAATCCTGATAACGGTGATGGGTGTTCTAGCACATGCAATGCTGAAGATGGAAGTGGATCGTCTAGTTCAAGTAGTAGCTCATCAAGTTCAAGCAGCTCATCATCGAGTGGAAGCTCTTCTGGAAATTGTATACAAGATCTAAATTCTGACAATATTCAGGACTGTAAACAAATTATTAATGACAGTACAGTAGTTACATGCCCAAATCCACTGGATGAAACGGCAAGTATTAAACTGGCACCAGCTTCAATACTAGAAGGTTCTGGCTTACCTCCTCTTTTATTTCCAACTGTTTTAGAAGTTAATGCAAATGAGCAGACTTGTAATTTCTCTACAAAGGTAACATTTCCTGTTTCAGTTTCTTCAAGTGCAATAAAAGTATTTCACTATGTTTCTCCAGGAAATTTTAGTGAGCTTTCTCCTTCTGTTACGTCAAATTCTGATGGTTCCTATACTTTGTCTGTTGACACAACATTTTCTTATATTGTTGTTGGAATTGGATTAGAGTGTCCTACTAAAGATGAAGCATGTTTCCCTACTTGTATATGTAATTGTTGTGATAATGCCGGGCAATGTCAATTAATAGAAGATGCAAATAAATGTGCTACTCTTTGTAGTTCTCAATGTACTTCTAATAGTTCAGGAGCACCAACAGTTTCATGTAATGATGAACATACTAGTGTAAAGTGTAGTGATGAGAATATCCCTTCATGCCCTGTAGATGGACATAACTATTGTATAGAGTGTGTATCTGAAAAGACTAAGACTCCAAAGTGTGTAGCGATAGGGGATTCTAGCCTTGAATCAGATATAGTATGTTCAAAGGCTCCAATGAATGTAAGTATTTGTGGGACATCAAACAGCTCATCTTCCAGCAGCTCGTCATCTTCAGGCTTAGACTGCAACAACTATTATGAATACCAGGTTGAACAGGATACAAACCCAGCTTATGGAATTGTTGGTAATGAATTTTCCCCACCGGATGGAGATACAAGCTGGCAGTTATATGACAGAATATGTGTAATTAGTAATGTTAGTGGTTGTACGCATGCAGCTTCTCTATGGAGGCGTTCCACCGATAAAAAATACGATTATTTACTTAACCCAAGTGATGGTTATACATTAAAAGGCTGCACTTATAATTCTTGTTTGTATGAAAAAGAAGGAACTGGTGCTCCAGTAGATTTTAAACTTGGACATGCGGGTACTGGCTATAGCATTGATGTTAATTGCAACACAAGTGTTGATTCTTCTTCAATATCAGTAGTTAAACCATCAGGTTATACACTTGGTGACAGAATATGTGTCTATAATAATGGGCACTGTGTAAGTGATCTCTGTCTTTTTACAAAAGATTGTAATGCTTCATCAGGAGGTTCTTCTAGTAGTAGCTCTTCTTCTGGTGTACAAACGTGCAATTCTCCCACTAGTTCTTTACTCAACTTACCTGATTTATTGTCAGTCACAGTGCATGAAATAACTGGCTCAGCAAATTTGCATACTTTCAATATATCTAATAATAGACTTGTAGAAAAAGTAAATCTAAGCGCTGCAAATTTTGACTTTTCTACTGATGCGAATGAATATTATGATGTTTATGTAAGTGATGAAAATGGAAGTCTTGATCCTGGAGGGAATTACTTTAGTATAGAGTGCTTAAGGAACGGTCAGTATACAAATAGCCAGGTTGGAAATAACATTGATGCTGCTGAATTGAAATTTAGTGATGGACATAAAATATATGCAGATCTTGTCTCATCAGTAACACTTGGTACCGGACTTAGTGGTGAATATCTTACTAATAATGGATATGCTAACAATGCTCTTCAAGAACCAGACGGTGTTCCTACAAAACTTGGTGATAACATTTCTAGACTTACTTTGGGATTTTGTGGTTCTAATTCATCAAGCAGTTCATCGTCATCCGGTTGTAATCCAGCGCAGGTTACAGAAGACTTTGAAAACTTTGAAGGCTTTGAAAATAATTCTGGATGGCCTATAACAGTTAATCCTGCAAATACCACACTTCAGGTGACTGATGCATATGGCAATTCAGGTAAATCTCTTGAACTAGAGGATCATAATCCTGCTATAGAGGGAGGACGCGTAGGTGCATATAGAGCAATTAGAACCTCACCTTCTGGTTCAGTTAGCTTTGATGTATTGGCTAAACAAACAACAGGTCTTTTTACTTTCATAGCTAGCACTAGTCAGACATTCCTTTATGCTTATCTTGGACCAAATGGATTATTCCAATACTGGCATCCTACTTCTGGCTTCACTAATGTATCTTCTCTTCATTATGAAACTGACAGGTGGTATCACGTAGAAATTACATGGGATGGAAATTCATTTGATTATTTTGTAGATGGACAAAAATTAAATTCTAGTCCATTGCCATACTCTTATCCTCAGAATGGTGGACCTGCGGTTATAATAGGTTTTCACTCAGGATATGCAAACACACAAGGCTATACTGGTACATTCTATGTAGATAATGTTACTTATCCAGGTTGCGGTGAAAGTGGCTCTTCCAGTAGTTCTTCTTCTGGTGGTTCATCATCAGGTTTTGTAGATATACCTTGTTCTGGAGAGGCAAACTGTTATTTAGAAGGAGGATTTAATCCAAGTGGAAACCAGTGTCCATCAGCGAGTTTGCATGTTTGTTCTGATGGCACTACTGATACACCAACAGGGGATTTGTGTAGTGTGAATGGCTGTTCTGGCTCATGTTACAATTCCTGCGATAACAACGGTTCTTCTTCATCAAGTAGTTCTTCCAGTTCAGGTGGTTCATCTTCTGGAATTGATCCGGTACAATGCCCAGAAATATATTGTGATGGTATAGATCCTGTTTGTCCAGATGGATATATGGCAACTGATAACTCATGTGCAGATGAAGAAAATCCAAATGCAAATGGAATAACATGTACTAAAAATGTTGGTGATGCATGTAATAATGATTTAGATTGCAGTATCTGGAGTGAGCGCTTTGTACATAACAGTACTTCATCAAATGGTTCTTCTTCCAGCGGTTCAGTACCAGGTTCAGGATGTAAGCTTGATGACCCAGATAAAGGATTTATATCTCAGCTTGGTGGTTGTAGAATTAGTAATTCAACATTCACAGCATATACAAATGTAATCTATAGTAAGCCAAGCCCCACTCTTCTAACATATGAGCAAGCACGTGATTATTGCTCAAACTTAATGGATGGTGGAGCTTTATGGTGGTTACCTGATGATACTCGATTGAGTTATATTAACTATTTAAATAATGAACCTTATTTTTATAGATATTTAAATCCAAATGGTACTCTTGGAGCAGTGCCGTATTGGTCAATGACTCCACACTACAATGGATTAGGTGATCCAACATGGGTTGATGATAGTACTTTTCCTGCAATGATGTTTGATTCTTATAAAGTTGAATATCTTGGGGCCCTGCCAAACAATCATCCTTATGCTATTCCTCCAACACAAACTGGTGCTGTCATTTGTATAACTGCAGTTCAAGATTCTCAAGATGATAATGATTCTGACATTCCGTATTCTCCACCTGGAACTTATTGGCTATATCCAAGTAATTTATACTGTGCAGATGATCATACTTGTAAAGAGTTGACAGAGGGATATGGTACTCCAGTTTTATGCAATGAAAGCAATTCATCAAGTAGCTCGTCATCAGGAAGTCCAACAGTTTCCTGTAATGCAGGACACACGAGTGTAACGTGCAGTGATGGAAGTTTCCCATCATGTCCGGAAGATGGACATAATTACTGTATAGAGTGTGGATCTAATGGAGAGTTACCAAAGTGTATAGAGAGAGGAACAAACTCTAATTATGAGAATGAAATAGTATGCTCAACAACTCCAATGAATGTAGGTATTTGTGGAACAGGATCATCATCATCAGGAGGTCTAACAGTTTCCTGTAATGCTGAACACACGAGTGTAACGTGCAGCGATGGAAGTTTCCCGTCATGTCCGGAAGATGGACATAGTTACTGTATAGAGTGTGGATCTAATGGAGAGTTACCAAAGTGCATAGAGAGAGGAACAAACTCTAATTATGAGAATGAAATAGTATGCTCAACAACTCCAATGAATGTAGGTATTTGTGGAACAGGATCATCATCATCAGGAGGTCTAACAGTTTCCTGTAATGCTGAACACACGAGTGTAACGTGCAGCGATGGAAGTTTCCCGTCATGTCCGGAAGATGGACATAATTACTGTATAGATTGTGATAGTGGACTTCCAAAGTGTTTAGAGAAGGGACTAAATTTTAATTTTGAAGAAGAAGTAATATGTTCAACAACACCATTAAATGTACAAATTTGTGGGGAGTCTGGCAGTTCATCCAGCTCTTCTGGTGATGGATGTGTTCCATGTGATGAAGAAGAGCTAAATCAACGTTGTAAATCATGTCCTGGAAAAGATCCTTGTACATGTAAGTGCTATCCAGAAAGTTGTGGTGATAATGGCTCATCATCAGGTGGCTCATCATCGGGTGTGGTCTATTGTAGTGGAGGAGTTCCAGATTGTGAAGAAGGATATGAATATGTTTGTCCAAATAATGGTAGTAAATGTTGTGCAGGTGGTGAAGCAGGATGTCTCAGTGGTGGTGGATGTAATCCAGGTGCAGGTGATTGTGAGCTAATTTCATCTAATGGTTCATCAAGTAGCTCATCATCGGGTGTAGTATATTGCAGTGGTGGTATTCCGGATTGTGAAGAAGGATATGAGTACGTTTGTCCAAATAATGGTAGTAAATGTTGTGCAGGTGGTGAAGCAGGATGCTTAAGTGGTGGAGGATGTAATCCGGGTGGAGGTAACTGTAAACTAATTTCATCTAATGGTTCATCAAGTAGCTCATCATCAAGCGGAAGTAACTTAAGCTCGTCTTCATCAAGTAGTTCCTCGTCAGGCTCAACAGGAACACCAGTATTTTGTGTAAATGGAGAACCTGATTGTCAAGAAGGATTCTATGCAGTATGTGATGGTGGTGAAGTAATGTGTGTAGGATCGACGATATCATGTTGTAATTCTATAAGCTGTATGGGGGATGATCCTTCAATTCGATGTGAACAAGGAGCTTCTTCTACTGAAACCATTGATAATAACTTAATTCAGGCATCTTCCCGCGATGATACAGCTCAGCTTTCTATTGAAAACTTTGATGGGAATATAAACTTGCAAAATCAGTCCGGAGAAGCAGTCTCAGCAATTGATGTCTCAGATACAAACGGACAAAATGGACCATATACTGTAAGACTAGAAATTGATAGTAGTTATTTAATTAATAATAGCCTTGATAATTTTAATTTATACCATTGTGATGATAGCGGAAATAATTGTACAAATATTACTACAGAGAGAATACCGCCAAATATTTTAGTAGGAGTAACAAATAGTTTATCTCCAATTGTTGTTGTTGTAGATAATGATACTGATAATGATGGTATAGATAATTCTGATGATGACTGTCCTAATGATCCAAACAATGATGCAGATCATGATTCGGTTTGTGATGATTCTGATAACTGTTTAGGTACTGTAAATGGATCACAAAGTGATATTGATAATGATGGTTTGGGTGATAAGTGTGACAATTGTACAACCGTATCTAATGTTTCTCAGCTAGATTCTGATGGAGATAAAGTGGGAGATGCATGTGATAATTGCCCTACTCTTTCAAATGCAGATATTTGTGGAAATGCGGGGAATTGTCCAGATGCTAATGATGAGACTACCTGTACCTCTTTCTGGGGCTTCTGTTCTGCAGCGGATTCTGATGGAGATAATTTAGGTGATGCATGTGATCCTTGTCCCAGTGATCCTGCTAATGCTTGTAATGGATTATCTTCATCTAGTAGTTCTTCAAGTGGAAGTAGCTCAAGCTCGTCAAGCAGTAGCTCATCGTCTTCTTCAAGTGGTTGTACTGGAAATGGTGATTGTAATCTTGCTGAAGCTTGTTGTAATGGTGTTTGTGAATCTGATTTAGATGCAGATGGAGTCGGAGATCTTTGTGATAATTGCTTAGAGGTGTCAAATATTGATCAAGCTGATGATGATGGAGATGGAGTAGGAAATAGATGCGATAACTGTATATTGGTTTCAAATCCTGATCAGAAAAATACGGATGGACCTGTTGATAAGCTTGGAGATGTTTGTGACAATTGTCCAACTATTGTAAATTCACAGGATAGCCTAACAGAGTGTGATGGAGATCCTGACGTTGGTTGTGATGGTGGATCTGGTTATACAAACGGTCTTGATAGTGATAATGATAATGTGGGTGATGCTTGTGAAGGCAATGGTTCATCTTCATCAAGTTCAAGTGGAACAGATTGTAGTGATCCAACTGATACTGATACTGATGGAGTCGGAGATCTTTGTGATAATTGCTTAGAGGTGTCAAATATTGATCAAGCTGATGATGATGGAGATGGAGTAGGTAATGCATGTGAATCCAGTGATGGAGTTGTTTCATGTGTAGCATGTGTAGGAATTTGTGCAACAGATCCTGTGGCATGTGCAACATGCATAGCAGCGAATTGTTCATCAAGCAGCTCATCATCAAGTAGTGGAGGAATTACTTCATGTGTAGCATGTGTAGGAATTTGTGCAACAGATCCAGTAGCATGTGCAGTGTGCATAGCAGCAAATTGTTCATCATCAAGCTCATCTTCTGGTTGTACGACTCATAGTGATTGTCCTGATTGTTTATATTGTGATTCTCAAGATGGAAAGTGCAAAGAATTTGTAAACACTGACCAAAATACTTATTGTAAAGATGACTCGAGTTGTCTAGCAGGTACTCTATGCGATAAAACTAATAAGCGTGAATGTCTATGTAAGAACAGTTGTACTGATGACAATGATTGTGAAGATTGTGAGCTATGCGATGAAGACACACATATATGTTATTTACCTGAAGATTCTTGTATACCTGGTTCGTGTCAAGTAGCTGGACAGGTTTGTGATACTAGCAATGTGCGTGATTGTAAGTGTAGTAGCGTTACTTCATGTGTAGCATGTGTAGGAATTTGTGCAACAGATCCAGTAGCATGTGCAGTGTGCATAGCAGCAAATTGTTCATCATCAAGCTCATCATCGAGTTCAAGTAGTGGAGGAGTTACTTCATGTGTAGCATGTGTAGGGATTTGTGCAACAGATCCAGTAGCATGTGCAACATGCATAGCCGCGAATTGTTCATCAAGCAGTTCATCATCGAGCGGAAGTCTTTGTATGACAGTTTGGGATGGACTTAGTCCGTCTTGTGGTGGTGATTGTCCAAGTGGACAAGTGTGTACTTATAATCCTTTCAATAATGTGAGTACTACTACTTCTTGTGTATGCGAGGCACCATCAAGTAGTGGAGGAGTTACTTCATGTGTAGCATGTGTAGGGATTTGTGCAACAGATCCAGTAGCATGTGCAACATGCATAGCCGCGAATTGTTCATCAAGCAGTTCATCATCAAGCTCAAGTAGCTCTTCTGGTGTAACATGTGGGAACTCGGCGCCTAGTTGTAATGGTAACTGTCCTGCAGGAGAAAAATGCATTGTTGGTTTTCAGGTAGGTATAGGTTTAAATAATAATAATGTATGCACTTGTGTTCCAATATTATGCGGAAATGGAAAGGTAGATGCTGGTGAGCAATGTGATCCTCCTGGAGATGAGCCAGCATGTGGACCAAATACAGGGAGTGGTGTATGTAAACAAGATTGTACTTGTGAAGAAACGGGATGTGGAAATGGAAAGATAGATGCTGGTGAGCAATGTGATCCACCAAATGCTGCTTCTATTAACTGCCCAAATCAAAACATGCCGTTAAATATTTGTAATGGTAATTGTACTTGTCCAAAGTGTACGAAAGATGCTGATTGCCCTGCATGTAAAACTTGTAATCTTGTAACTGGTTTATGTGAAATTCATGCTGATCCTAAAGCTTGTTTAAATGATAATGACTGTAATAATGGTGCTGGAAAATGTGATAATGTTACAGACCCACATAAGTGTGTATGTAAATATTCTACGACCTCAAGTTCAGGATTTAATTGTCTTCCATCATGTTACAGTGCATGTGATTCAGTAACAGGTCCTCCTATTCTTACAGCAAATGATTGGGCTAACCTTGCTGCTGTAATTAATCCTGGTAATAATGTAAATCTCCTCGGGTTATTAAATTTATTCTTACCTACAATAAATGCAGCGCTGTCACAAGCACAGTTTAAAGCGTTATGTAAGGATTCATGTCCGTTATATTGTTTTGGTGCACCTGGTCAAAACGGGCTTCCAGATTGCAGTGGTGTGCCACAGCCACCTGCGGGATCGCCATTCCAAACGGTCTGTAAACCTACTCTTGGCAGAATTGCAAAACCTACTTTTAATGGTTCTACACTTGTAGGATTACCTCCGGGAGATCCATTTAGCCCAGTAGGTTTTAGTAGAATAGTTGCTACTGACTCTACAGGTTGTTGGCAATGCATTCAACAAATTGTTTATGATTGTAAGTTAGAAACTATTGTTGCTGATCTGAATAATGGAACATGTGACAGTAATTCTTATAATGCATATCTAATATCTGCCTCGGGATCTTCATCTTCATCTAGTAGCAGTAGTGGTTTTACTCAGATAGGTATACCTTCTGTTCAAACAAGTGTTAGTTGCAGTAGTTGTAATAGTGGTACCTGTGCATATAATGATCCATGTCCGAGTTGTTATGGTGCTACTCCATATTTGGGTACTCAGCAGTGTAAATTTAGAACTATTTATCCTACATCCATACCTACAGTTGGAAGTAGTTGGTACTTAAGTGATCCTATCAATCCATTTATTACTAGTGCTGATTGTAATGCAGTTTGTTCTGGTTTGCATAATGATTGGATATGTACCTTTATGAATGGACAATATACTGCATATGGTAGTTGTGCATCCTCAAGCAGTGGTTCTTCTAGCTCTTCATCTGGAAGTTCATCGAGTTCATCTTCAGGAAGTTCTTCAAGTAGTACATCAAGCTCATCATCAGGGGGAGGAAGACCAGCTGCTACAGGAACTGGTTCTGCTACTTTAAACCTTGATATAACAAATTTAGACTCAACAGTAATTACTCCATTAAATATAATGGCTGTATCAAGTGATCCAGCTTCAAGCATAACTGTTGCAACGCTTTCAACTATTCCTGTACTTCCACAAAATGTCCAGAGTGTTTTGGCTTTTGATGTTTCGGTAAATGGAAATCAAATTATAAATAATACTTATACAATTTCTTTTGAAGTACCTTTTTCCCCAGGATTAAATCCAGCTACTTTAGGGCTAAGACATTTTGAAAACAATCAATGGGCTGTTGTTCCAATAACTGTTTCTACTCTTCAAAATGGAAATTATTTGTTGACTGGAATAGTAACTAGCCTTTCACCTTTTGCTGTGGTGGTGACAGGAGCACAGCCAGTAAATGCTCCGGTTTTAGGAATACCAACAACCCCAAATGTAAAGAATAAGTGTAGTGAGCCAGAAATATCTTCTAGCAAAGTCTCAGATGGTGGAACAATAACTTTTAAAACAGGTGACAATATTGAAATTCCTCTAAGTGCAAATGATACAACTCAGATTAAATCATTTATTGTTCGTGCAAAAGACTCTCCATTTTACTTCCAGGAGTTAGAGGTCTCTGATAAGAAATCAAGGACAATTGTAATTAAAGGAAAAGTTAATTTGTCTGGGAAATATACAGTAGTTGCAATTTGTAGAAATAATTGTAATGGGGAAAGTAGGTTTACATTTGATGTGTTGGTAAATGGAAATGATATCGTTGTTTCTTCAACAGATATAAAATCTCCGGGAGTAAGTGCAACTCTTCCGCTTTCACCGGATGGCTTTACAAAAAACAACAATAACCCAATTGTTATAACTCATACTGTTAGACCTAGTAAATCTGATAATAGGGTTATGAAAATCACTATTGCTGGAAAAAACCTAACTGGAATTGGTACTGTAAATTTTAGTAATAAAATAAATAAAAAACAAATGGTTGGAGCAGGGGTTTCAAGAATGGAGTTTGCAAATTCACGAATAAGGATAATTAAAACAGTTATGCAAAAACAGAATTCTGAATTTATCTTGTTTGTAAAACTTCCAGTTGAATATAAAGGTGGAATGGAAAAACTAACGATTATTACTCCAAATGGACAAGTCTCAATGGATTTAGAATTGCCTAAAGTTAAAAAGTAAATTATGTGGCATGAAAACTTTTCGAGGATAAGACTGTTTTGTCATTGCGAGGAACCCAAGGGGTGACGTGGCAATCTCATTTAGATATAACAATTTTTAGCAGGATAATAAATTGATAGCTGTCAGCAGAGATTGCTTTGTCGGGCTTTGCCCTTCTCGCAATGACATAGAATATTTATCCTCAATTTATTAGCATACCCATAAAAATACGCTAAAATGTTCTCATGTCGGAAAGTAAAATTCCAATAAATACAAAAGAAATCCCGTTTCAAGATCGCTATAAGTTATTAATTGGCTCAATAGTACCAAGACCAATAGGGTTTGTTTCTACTATTAGCCCAAGCGGAATTTATAATCTTGCACCTTTTAGTTTTTTTAACGGGGTTTGTTCTGAACCTATGACCGTTTTATTTTGTCCTGTTATTCGTGGATCGGATGGGCAGGAAAAGGATACTTTAAAGAATATAAAAGCTAATAAAGAATTTGTAATAAATATTGTCTCTGAAGAAATTGCAGAAAAGATGAACCAATGTTCTGCAGAATATCCTTACGGGGTGGATGAGTTTAAAGAAAGTGGTTTGACTGCTTCTTCCTCAGTTAAAGTTAAGCCACCTCTTGTACAAGAAGCAAAAATCAATATGGAATGCAGGCTGTTACATCTGGTAGAAATTGGAAATAAGCCGGGAAGTGGAACCGTTGTAATAGGTGAAGTTGTATATTTTCACGTAAATGATGACGTATATAAGGATGGTAAAATAATCTTAAGTAAATTAAAGCCGGTTGGCAGGTTGGGTGGTACAGAATATTGCAGGGTAACTGATAATTTCAGTTTGCCTAGGCCTACAGTTAAGGTCCCAGTTAGTGAAAATCCAAATAACAGATGAGAGTTTATAAGAAAAACAATATTCACGTCATTGCGAGGAAGTCCAAAGGACTGACGAAGCAATCTCAAAAATGTGAATTAGTCAGGGAGATTGCTTCGGGCTAAAGCCCTCGCAATGACATGAATTCAATGAACTTATCAGCAGTAACAAAACAGGAAAAAGAATTACTAGGATTTACTTCTCCAGATGAGCTGCGTGAAATTAACCTACAAAAATCAAGAAAAATGGTCAGTAAGGTTACTGATCTAAAATTGGCTATTCAAAAATTGGTTAAAGATGGAGATTATCTTGGTATAGGTGGTTTTGGAATGGATCGGATTCCTGCTGCTGCATTGCATGAAATAGTAAGACAGGGAAGAAAGCATTTAACTCTTGCAGGTCATACTGCTACGCATGATGGTCAGATTCTCTGTGCTGGAAACTGTTTGGATAAAGTAGATGCTGCATATGTAGTAGGAGTAGAACTACTTGGTCTTTCCCCAAACTATAGAAGAACTTTTCAGGAAGGAAAAGTAAAAGTTACAGAATGGACAAATGCTACTTTGGCTTGGAGATTTAAAGCTGCAGCAATGGGACTATCTTTTTTACCTGTTCGTACAATGCTTGGGACTGAAACTATCAAACACAGCAGAGCTATTGAATATAAATGTCCTTTTACTGGAGAAATTTATGCTCTGGTTCCAGCATGTTCACCTGAGATATCTATTATTCATGTTCCACGTGCAGATGAATTTGGAAATTGTCAGATTGATGGGATAACTGTCTCTGATAGTGATTTGGCAAGGGCATCAAAAAAGTTAATTATTACTTGTGAGGAAATAATTCCAACCGATCAAATAAGATCAGAGCCAGAAAGAACAATCATTCCTTATTATTGTGTTGATGCTGTTGTTCATATTCCATATGGTTCTTATCCGTGCAATATGCCAGGCATGTACTATTTTGATTTAGAGCATTTAAAAGAGTGGAATGAATCTGAGCGGGATCTTCAAAACCTTGAAAAGTTTGTGAATAAATATATTTATGGTGTTAAAGACTGGAATGGATATTTAGAAGTTTGTGGCGGGAAGAAAAAAATGGCAGAATTAAAGACTATAGAACTTAATCCACATGCTCAACTCAATACTCAATCCCCAATACACAATACCTTATCTTATAACATGACCGAATTTATGATCTGCACAGCATCCAGATTTTTAGAAGATGGAAAAACTGTTGTAGTTGGAACAGGACTTCCAATGCTATCAGCAATGCTTGCTCAGAAAACACATGCGCCAAATTTACTTATGATGTTTGAAGCTGGAGGTATTGCACCTTTGTTGCCAGCGCTTCCGCTTTCAGTAGGGGATTCAAGAACTCACTATAAAAGCCTTGTGGCTACCAGCATGCCTGAAATTATGGAGACTTGTGCGCGAGGGATGGTTGACTATGCGTTTTTAGGCGGTGCTCAAATTGATAAATTTGGAAATCTAAATTCCACAATGATTGGCACTGATTATGAAAGACCAAAGGTAAGATTACCAGGAAGCGGTGGAGCAAATGATCTGGCTTCACTATGTTGGAATACTATTATTATTATGAAAATGGACAAACATAAATTTGTAGAAAAACTTGATTTTCTTACTACGCCAGGTTATTTATCAGGAGCTGGAAGTAGAGAAAAAGCAGGGCTTCCACCAAAGACAGGACCTTTAAAAGTAATTACTGACTGTTGTGTTCTAGGTTTTGATGAAGTTACAAAAGAAATGCAACTTGAAAGTTTGTATCCAGGAGTTACTCTTGAAGAGGTACAAAATAGAGCATCCTTTAAGATTAAGGTAAAAGAGGGTTTAAAACTTGCTTCAACAAAAGAGCCAACCCAGGAAGAGCTTGAAATATTGAGAAAAGAAATAGATCCAACTGGTCAAGTTATTCTAAAACAATAGCTAATTACATATTTA
>JAHFBE010000040.1 GCA_023250205.1 Candidatus Melainabacteria bacterium
GATTTACTACAAACAAATCTCCTCTTTTTCTACAGCTTTTCTCAAAGTCCCATCTCAGAATATCTTCCTGAACTCTCGCAAACGAATTAATCTCAAGCCCACTTATAACCTTGGATATTCTGCCACCCTGTTTTTCTTTCAACCCCACATAACCAAGGTTCACAGCTAATACTGGTAAAAAATTATTTTCAAAATCAAAAAATATCGGACAGTTGTTCCAGTGACCACCATCAATATAAGTACAATTTCCTACTTTATGTTCTTTAAATATTCCGCTAATAGCACTTGAGGAAGCAACTGAATTTTTTAAATCCGTAATTTTAAGCATGTCCGTATACATAGCATCAATGCCGCATACTGGATTTTTAGTAGCCATGATATGAAGCTTACGTGAGTTTTGTATCTTTTCAAGCTCTTCTTCTATAAACTGTTCTTCAAGCCATTGCCCTAATTTGAAGGTATGAGGTTCAACAAATAAACATTCAAATTTATCCGGCACAAACCAAAATGGAAACAACTTTCTGTTTATCTTATCTTTTTTAAACAAATTTATTACTTCATCAGGATTCTTTCTTAAGAAAATAAATGGTGCTATAAGAGAACCACCAGAAACTGCAACAATTTCATTAAAGGCTATGTTCTGCTCAAAACAATATTTGTAAACACCAAGATGAGCATAGGATCTAACTCCTCCTCCAGATAAAATCAGATTAAATGATTTCATAGACACAATTTTAACTTAAAATAAAACATTGAATCAAAGCTTAACCAATACCTTAAACAGTTTTAAGGAGATAATCTTAGATATAAATACTCCTACCTAAACTAACTGACTGATTATATAGCTATTTTTACTTATCCTTAATTCATCAACTATATTCTTTCACCATGTGTACAAAGGGAAAAAAGGGAGAAAACAATGACAACATGCGGATCAAGCTCATCTCTTGATTGGACAAGTTATTTATCTGATACATCTACAGATTCTGACTCTAGCTATCTTGATTATTTCGGTAACAACGATTTTAGTAGCTCAATGGATAGCTTATCTGACACAAGGCCATATTGTTGTTGCCCTGAAACAACTGATACAGGCACCACCGATGAAAGTACTGATGATTCAAGTACAGATGAAACTAGCAAAGAAGAAACTGTAGCAGAAATTCTTATGTTATTATTTGCTCTTCTATTTGGTAGTCAAAACTCTACAAGTAGCAGCTCTTCTGAACAACAAGAAAGTGGTATGGGTGGACTGATGGGAATACTTTCCTCTGGTAGAAGTTCTTCTGGAGAAGAAGACAGCAGCATGAGTGGACTGTTTGGCGTATTCTCCTCTAATGGTAGCTATTCTGGAGGAGAAGAGAGTTCTACTGATGGATTGACAGACGACCTCTATTCCTCAACTGAGGATACAACATCAACAGATCCTTCCGAGGGACACTCTACCATGGAAAATCTACTAAAGCTTATTGGATCAATGCTTAAGCCTTTTGGAGAACAAGAGACTTCTACTGATGGATTGACAGACGATCTCTCAACTGAGGATACAACATCAACAGATCCTTCCGAGGGACACTCTACCATGGAAAATCTACAAAAGCTTATTGAATTAATACTCAAGCTTGCTTTTGGAGGAGACCAAAGCTCAGAATCTGAAGAACAAACATCACTAACAACTTACTAACAAGTTTCTATTTAGGGGGCAGTGGATATCTCCTCTCAAGGCAAAAGGCAACTCAATGCTTCACAACTGCCCCCGTAAATAGAAATTATTTTTTTCTTCTGTGTATGTCCTTTTATTATTTCAATATTTTTTTTCTGGATTTTTAATTTGTTTGAAAGTAATTTTATTAACTCTTCATTTGCTGCATCATCTACAGGGGGAGATTTTAATTTAATCTTCAGGCAATCATTGTAAATACCAACTATTTCTGATTTAGAAGAGCGTGGAATTACCTGAATATTTAATGTTAATCCGCTTGTGTTTTCTTTATACCAGCTCAAGACTACGATTTAGAACTCTTTTCTGTTTTTTTTTCTTCAGTTATGTTTTCTTCTTCAGATGTCTCACCAGAAATATTCTTTGTACGAATAATATCAGCTCCTAATGAAGCAAGCTTCCCAGCAAAATCTTCATAACCTCTGTCTATATGTTTTAGCCCTGTAACTTCTGTTTTTCCGTTAGCAATAAGCCCAGCAACTACTAAAGCTGCACCTCCACGAATATCAGGAGCAACTATTTTCGTACCACTTAACTTTTCAACACCTTTTATAACAGCAACGTTATTATTTACCTTTATATCTGCTCCCATTCTAACGAGTTCATTTACATGAGCAAAACGTTCTTCGTAAATAGTTTCTTTAATCGTGCTAGTACCATTTGCAACTGCAAGAGGTACGGTAATTAGCGCCTGAACATCTGTTGGAAATCCTGGATACCAACCAGTGTTTACATCTACAGCTTTAAATCTTTTACTCTTTACGCTAGCCTTTAATGTCTTTGGGCTAAGCATTTGTATAATTACACCGGATTCCTGTAATTTGCTTAAGGTTGCTTGCATATGCTCTGGTTCAATATCTCTTAAAACTATACTCCCACCTGTTGAAACAGCTGCTATTAAATAAGTACAGGCTTCTAAACGATCACTCATTGCTCTAAATTCTGTAGAGTGTAAGTCTTTTTGCTTAACCCCTATAATCGAAATTTGATGAGTTCCTGCTCCTTGAATCTTTGCTCCCATGGAATTTAAAAAATTGGCAAGATCAATGATTTCCGGATCACAGGCAGCATTTTCAACAATAGTTTCACCCTCAGATAAAACACTTGCCATCATAATGTTTTCAGTAGCACCATTACTTGGTAAATCAAGATATATTCTTGTACCTATTAGTTTTAAAGCATTTGCAATCATATAACCCTGATCAAGCTTTACTTCAGCACCTAATGCTTTTAATCCTTTTTCATGCAAATCCAACCTGCGAGAACCGATCTGACAACCGCCAGGCATTGCTACCTTTGCTTCCTTAAATCTTCCAAGTAAAGGTCCAAGAACATTAAATGATGCTCTAAGCTTATTAACCAGTTCATGTGGAGCAAATGAACCAGAAATATCTGAACTATCAATTTCTAATACTCTCGATTTAAATTTTACTTTTGCTCCTAAAAACTCAAGAACTTCAAGCATGCTATAAACATCTGCTAAATTTGGGACATTTTTTATACAGACAGGACCAGCAAACAATAACGCTGCTGCCATTTGTTTTAGTACTGAATTTTTTGCACCGGCTATTTCCATCTCGCCAGACAATTCATTTCCACCAGTTATGACTAATTTTTCCTGCATTGTTTGTTAACTTTATCCCCTATTTTTAATTAATTTAAAGTACAAATAGAAATTGTAGCATTTATCTATAGAATCCTTATACCCTCATTTTATAATAGTTTGATAAAGACTATGTCATATAAAGACCTGAAAACATTCCTAAAAAAACTCGAAGAGTCAGGAGAACTCACTAAAATAGCTACTCCTGTTAATTCATATCTTGAAATTTCTGAAATTACAAACCGCGTTTCAAAAGGTCCTACAGACAAAAATAAAGCCTTATTATTCGAAAATGTTAAAGGGTATCAGATTCCGGTTTTAATTAATACCCTTGGCTCATATAAAAGAATGAATCTTGCCTTAGGAGTTAATTCTTTTAAAGAGATTGCAGAAAGGATTGAAAAGTTCCTGGATAAAAAGGTTCCAGACAACCTTCTTGGAAAACTTGGCATGATTCCAAAATTATTGGAAGCCGCTTCTTTCCCTCCAAAAATTGTTAGCAATGCCCCCTGCCAAGAAGTGATAATCACTAATCCAAAAGAAGCAATGCTAGATAAATTGCCTATTATTACGGCATGGCCAGATGATGCAGCCCCTTTTATAACCATGACAGCTGTTATCACCAAAGATCCAAAAACAGGAACAAGAAATGTTGGAATGTACCGCCTACAAAAATTGGATAACAACACTACCTGCATGCACTGGCATAAACATCATGATGGAGCACAAAATTACATTGAGGCAGGAAGCAAAGACGCGATTAATCAAGTCTCAACGAATCAAGAAATTAGCAAAGTGAGAGCTGAAATGACTGACAGCTTAGGGAAAGAAGTAGAACAAAGCGGAGGAACAGAGAAATGGGAAGATGGAAAATTAGAAAACGATTTGCGTCATTGCGAGGAGTCCACCTTAGGCGGACGACGAAGCAATCTCACAAACGTTATGGAGATTGCTTCGCCTTTGGCTCGCAATGACGTATCTCGCAAAATGGAAGTAGCAGTAGTCATTGGTTGTGATCCTGCAACTATGTACTCTGCATCTGCTCCACTCCCACCAGGAATTGATGAATTTTTATTTGCCGGATTTTTAAGAGGTTCACCTGTTGAACTTGTTAAGTGTAAAACAGTTGATCTTGAAGTCCCAGCAACCAGTGAAATAGTTCTTGAGGGTTATGTAGATCTTGATGAGCTTACAGTAGAGGGTCCCTTTGGAGATCATACTGGTTTCTACAGTCCTGCAGGTTTATTTCCAAAGTTTCATATTACAGCAATGACACATAGAAAAGATCCCATTTACACTACTACTATTGTTGGAAAACCTCCAATGGAAGACTGCTATATGGGAAAAGCAACTGAACAAATATTCTTACCTTTAATACGAGTCTTTCTTCCTGAAGTCGTAGATCTAAATCTTCCTTTTGAAGGAGTATTTCATAATTGTGCAATTGTCAGCATAAAGAAGAAATACCCTGCTCATGCAAAGAAAGTAATAAATGCTATCTGGGGCATGGGGCAGATGATGTTTACTAAATATATTATTGTTGTAGATGATGATATAGACATTCACAATTTATCAAATCTTGCATTTCATGTTTTATCAAATACTGATCCCAAAAGAGATACTATTTTCACAGAAGGACCTACAGATATTCTTGATCACGCATCAAATGTAATGGCTATTTCCGGAAAAATGGGACTGGATGCCACACGCAAGTGGAAATCAGAAGGTTACATGAGAGAGTGGCCCCAGGAAATGACTATGGACAAAGTGACAGAAGAGCTTGTAACCCATAAATGGAAAGAATATGGCATATAGAGGAAACATTATTTAATAATTAACACTCTTTATTTCTATGTATTTTTTATTTCATCCAATTTCAACTTTAAATCATTTAGCTGCTCGGCTTGTTGCTGATCAGGTTTCCTTTATTATTTCTCTTATAGTCTTTATAATAATTGCATTGAATTACAAAAGATCTTTTTGGCAAGGTGTTGATGAATCAGTCTCAAAATGGGCAGCAGAACCAAGAGGCAGTATAGTTAGAAATATTTCAGAAAACTTTACAATATTTGGCAATGCTGTTTTTCATATTGTATTTTCAATTGCACTTGCACTAATGTTTTTTCTTTCAAAGCATAATTTATCTATTGTTTTTGGTATATTATTTACCCTTATATTTTCGTGGGGATTAAATCGATTTATAAAATTAATCTACAAAAGGACAAGACCAGAACTTTTACACAGTAATGCAAGAAAAAGAATGAGTTACTGCTTTCCCAGCGGACATGTTATGGCAAGCATTTCTATTTATTTTTTTTGTGCAATGTTACTTCAAAATTTCATCCCATTTTTGCCATGGTATTTAATTGCATTTATATTGTCATTTTTTATAGTAATGTCAAGAATATATCCAAATCATCATTACTTCACTGATGTTCTTGCAGGTATTGCAATGGGAGCATTTTGTTTAAATATTTGTATCTGGTTTTATTTTTTTATAGGATTAGTTTAAATCCAGATTATTTTGATACCTGTATGCAGCTTCTCTGTTAGCAGCTGTATTTAAATTTAGATCTGAATATTCTTTATCTTCAGGGAAGAAAATACTATATTGCTGGTCAACCAATTCAATTCTTTTAATTTGCTTTATTGACAATGAATCAGGAAGCTTGCTTTGAGGTCCTATAAAATATGGGACTTGAGCAGGTGTACCCTTAATTAAAATATTTAATCTCAATATTGGATACTTGCTTCCATTTTCAAAAGATAATTTATCAATTGATCTTAGTTCTCCTTCAATACATTGTTGATGTTTTGAAAGATTAGTATGATTAGAAAATATTTTCACCCTGTAGTTTGTATATGGAATACTTGAAAATAAATGCTTAAATAGAAACAGTTGAAATTTTTCAAGATCTAAAACAGCTTCAGGAAGAAGCTTTATAGAGACAAGTTGTAAGTCATCTTTATGTTCTAAAGCTTTAAGTGGCTTTGCCTCCTGAGAGGCTTTAGTACTACCCCATAACCAGCCTCTGCCAATAATCGTTGAGAAGATGTTCTTAACATTCATAATTTGTTTATATTAGCAAATAAAACATTGTTTCTTTAATAATTTAATCTTAAAAAATAAAAAGAAAATTAAATTTTCTTCGTTCTACTTTTATTACTCTAACTTAACTGCTTTAATTAATTTATTAATTAGAAAAAAGGAGTCTTGTATGACAGCACCATTACCAATATTAGGAATAGGAACACAAACAAGAGGAGACATTAAAAGAGCAATTTCATTTCCAGTTTCTTTAAAAGAAGGAAGTTCCCTTGAATCAAGAAGAAGCAATGGCCCTCTTGTCCCAAGAGACCAAATAAAACTTAATAATTTTATTGATGCCAGAGGATTAAGCCAAGCTCTTAAAAGAGATGGTTCTTTATCTGCACAATATACTCCAAAAGAAGTTGCATTAGTAGAGCTTTATGAGGCTCTTCCTAAAGAGTAATAAACTTCAATTTAAGCTTAAAACTTTTCTCTGGGTGTGCCAACAAATTTGGGATTGATCTTTCTCCAAATGCAGACCAATTTAAAACTCTGGAAAAATCTGTTCTTGCCGGTGTTGAATCAAATGAGCTATAAAATTCTACAGCAGAAACTAAGTCGGGCTTGAACTCCTAGTTTGTATACACTTCTTATAAATTTGCAATGTAAGTTTTCCTGTTTCTTCTATTGTTCCACCAAGAGAAATAAATCAAAGAAAAAGCTTAGAGATTAAATTAAATTAACACATTAATTTAATACAAATGTTAGCCTATTCAGGTAAATATTTAAGAATAAGAGAATTTAAAATTGCCACAAATACCAAAATATTCTTTTGACACAAAAGGTCTTGCATGGTCTACTAGAGAAGAAGTCCACAAGGTAATAGATATCAATGCTTTTAGAGAAAGATTTGGAGGACTAAAGCCAATTGGGAACGGTGGTGATTCAACAGTTTTCATTGTAGAAAGAACAAATCAAATTTTAAAAATTTATGACGGATTAAGAAGAAGAATACCTGCAGACAAAGTTTTAGAAGTATTAAAGCAATATAAAAATGATACTGTTAGGGTTAAAGAGTTTTTATTAAATTATAATCCTGAGTCAAAGCTTAATGTAGATGGTGCAGATTATGATATTTGCTATGTCATCGTTAAACAAGGTCATAAAATAGGAAAAATTGGGGGCACTTGCTACTCTCTTGGACAGGAAGTAATTTCAGGAAGTACTCTGTTAGATTTTTTTGAAGGAAATGAAGAAGTTATTAGAGCTTCACATGACTCACATGCTGCATCTTTATCCTTGACAAGCAAAGACATTGATTTATTAAAGAAGATGAATGAAAAGACATCTTGGTACATAAATGACTCACTAAATTTAAATCTATGGATTAGAGACCTAAATATAAAACCTAAAATAGACTTAAACAAAAAGATCCTTAGTTTTCTTATTACTGATTTAGGAGATGGATTGTATCTTCATTATATTGAAGAAACACCATTACCTATGCCATTTATGTAAATGTTAATCAGATAATTCATAAATATGATTTTTATTTATTGCCTAATAATTTTTTTAATATAGGTATCCCTTAAAGTTATCTAAAATTTTATTTGTATCTTTCTAAAAGTAAGGTTTTGTAAACATGAGAAGTAATAATACCCCTAATTTAATAATTTAGCTTTTGTGTAGAACTCTATTAGTTAATATTTTCAGGAGGCTCCATGTTTTATAAAAAAGAGATGAGTTTATTAAGTGTTGTACTGGTTTTATTATTTTTTCTTGTAAGTATTCATAGATGTGACGCAACACTTATTCCAAGTACTAGCATTGATACCTATACACTTTCTCTTACTGGAGATGTCCTGAATCAAGTAAGTGGTTTAAATATAAAAGTTAAAATTAAAGATTCAAAAGGCGACATTGCACCAGGTATAACCTTCTTATCTAATGGAGCAAATGCTTTGCTATCTAATGTAACTGGACCTTTTGGTGATGACTTTGTTATTACTGTAGCTCTAAATGGAAATATAAAGGATGGAAAAGCAACTGTTAAAGGAAAATTTGTTGAGAATTCAATTCTCCCTGGAGCTGATCTAACTATTGTAAGTGTTGAAAGAGATGGTGGTGTTAATATAACCAGTCAGATTACTACCAATTTCTCATTTACAAATTCAAAAGCACCAATTGATCCACCTACTGGAACGTCTTCAAGTGGTGCTTTTACTTCTGGGGGAACTTCCTCTTCTTCTGGAGGATCAACAGATTCAACACCTCCGCTATCACCTGCAGTTCAAAATATAGTAAATGTTTTTCTTTCAGACAATAATGATATTGATCCAGATTTAGCTGGCGAAGTATTAGAAGATACCTTAGATAACAGTCCAAAAAGTTTTGTTAAATTAACAGGAAGCAGTAGGTTTCAGTTAAAACCTCTAGGGTTAAACAAATACTATGCAAATTTAAAAATCCTTGTTAAGGCCAATGGATTTGATCGATTGTCTTGTTTAATTCATGCAAATGATCTTGATAACATAAATTCAACAACATCTGCAGGTGTTTCTCCTACATACCTCAAAGTTATCGGTCCAGAACTTACTTTAAAGCTTCAAGATGGGAAAACTTACAATATTACTAAGAGAGTCAAGTCCTCATTTTTACCAGTTGACCGAGGATTACAAATTTTAAACGGTGAAGTACAATCTACCAAAGCAAAACTATTTATAATTTGTGCTCCTTACTCTAGCAAGGATCCTGATATTATTGATTATGCTAATGAAAATAATCTTTTAGTTGACAATCTGACTTGGCGACAGCTTTTCAGGTACAGAATAGAAACAGACAATGATTTAATATTTGTTGATGCTTCTATATTCTTTAACATACTAGCCCCTAAATCAGCTAATGTTAATCCTTAGCATAGAATTACTCCACTGTTTTATTTCTGATTTACTCTCTTATATACAGTCAGCAGCTTTTAATTTTCTTGCATCAAAACCTATTCCATAAGAAAAAGTACCATGAAGTTTTTTACCTTCATTCAATAGCTTTAAGGTTAATGTATGTGATTTTCCTTTGTTATCTCTTATATTCAAAACAACATTACTTGGAGCAAAAACTGTTTGAGAAATGATTGTTCCTTTATTTAAAATACCACCTTGCTGAACAGTACCTTGTATTTTTCCATCAACCAGACAAAGTTTAAGTTTAATTATTCGTGAAGCTTGCACACAGCGTGCACACATATCACATGTCTGAACCAAATACAGCTCATCGTGATCACAGTGAATATTTTTTTGAGGGCAATCAATCAATGTTTCACAATTTACTAAACTAGTAGAACTAAATTCTGGAGTTGGGTTTTTTCCCTGCCATACACCAATAAAGCTATTATCAAGTATTATCGAAGTTTCTTGCCCTTTAACATTAATTTTTTCTATAAGAATAAAAGCTAGAGAAAACAGCATTAAAATAACACATGCGATCAATCTACTTTTTTTCATTTATTCTCCTTTATTGAATGGATTCCGATTTAAGTAATATTTTAAATATTGCAATCTCATCATCATGGGCTTTTGAAAGAGCAGTAATTGCTGCATCTCTTTTGTATGGATCCACATCAGCTGTATATGTAGGATTTTGAGCATCCAATAGGCTTGTAAGATTTAATTTAGCAACTTCATTTGTTTTAAGTATTAATTCAATCTTACGCAAGAGAGATTTCTTTTTTGCAGATTTAAACTCTTTTGATTTATTGATTAAATTCTTTAATTCTTTAAGTTTATTGGAAGAAGAATTTACAAACACTAACGCAGCTCCAAAATCTACTGCTGCAAGTGCTTGTGTTTTATAAGATGCTCGTTGAGTACTAGTTATAATATCTGATATTAAGCTTAGGCGTTCTGATAATTCTTTGAAAGTTACAACATGCCCCCAACCACATCCAGTTGGATCTGGATCTGAAAAATTACTAATGGTTCCATTAAAATGCAAATTTGAACCATTGCAATCACTGTTAGGTTCGTTAATAATTCCATCAGCAATTGTTGTAGAGTTTATTGTCATTGGTATTTTTAAAGGACTATCTGCTCCACTGTAAATTTGAATCCCAGAACCATCACCATCAATAAAGAAATATTTTGTGCTACAAAAAGGTAAATTAGGTGCTGCAAAGTTTGCATCTGGGCATACAGAACTACAAATATTACCTATAAGCTGACAAGTGGCCTCACCCCCAGTAACCGAGCACAAAGGAGATTGAGCACCAAGACAAGTCGGTTTAGATTCAATTTCACACTGTGTACATGAAGGAATACTAAACTGACCCGAACTACTTGAATTATTTGATATTGATTCTTGAAATAAATTAATATGTGAACTTACATCTTTTATAAACACCATATTTGAAATAATAGCAATGATCAAAATTAGGTAGGAATACTTTCTTGGTTTTTGTTTCATAATTAAAGTTAATTTTACAACAAATTAATGTGTGTGCTAACAAATCAAGGATAAACAGTATAAATGTCATTGCGAGCCGAATGCCCGCCAAAGGACGGGTCCGCCTAGGCGGAAAATGAAGCGTGGCAATCCCAATCGGGACTGCTGTGGAGACGTTGCATGCAACGTCTCTTCCCTCGCAGTGACATGTTAAAGTTATCCTCGAAAAGTTTACACACCCAATAATTTATCCAAGTTATAATTTTTAACATGAATAAAAAATTTGTCCTTCCAAATAATCCTCTGTTTTTCCTTCAATTTATACTTTTTCCTGCTTTGATTGCATTTATATGTCACAAGCTAGGTTTTACCATGGATAGCATAGTTAACTCTTTGGGATCTATTAGAGTAATTATTATAATATTTGCATATTTCTTATTTATTATAGGAATGGTTTTTTCCGCTATTGTAGTAATTACCGATGAGTATGTTTCAGGTCCTGGGAATGCACTAAATCTTTTCCCGGTTAAGCTTCCACTGGTAGGCTCAGAGTGTTCTTTTGAAGATAGAAGAACTGGAAAATTCAGATGTGAATGTTTAATTATAAGAAACGCTTATAAAGAGATTTGCTTACCAAATGTTTACTTTACTTATGAACTATTTGATGAAATTATAAACCTAATACAAAAGATTAATGAAAGAAAATAGAAGTAAAAAAGGAGAAAAATATGATTGTAAACGGTTTTAAGCCTGTAACTGCTGGAGCAATTCGTTCTGGAGGCTATATTAATTCATATGATAAACAGATTGGAATAGACACAAAAGATCTTATAGCTGATGATGGTAAATGCGCAGTTACCGTAATCCCCAGAGAGATTACATTAAACCCTCACAGTTGTGTACATGGTGGGTGGACAGCTTCATTGCTTGATACAGTAGCTTCTGGTGCTGCATTTTCCAATCAAGCAGGTTCTCTCAATGATGAAGAATATGGTCTGACTTCTGAATTAAAGTTAAGATATAATGCCCCTTTATTTGCTGGACAAAAATATACCTGTGAAGGAACTGTTATTAAAAGAGAAGGAAATAACATTTATACAGAAGCTATTGTCAGCGATAACGAAGGTCACCCTGTTGCTACCGCTACAGCTTTAGTTAAAGCTAGAAAACTAGACTATAAAGCGACTTAGAAATTTTAAGATACTATTAGCTATTATAAATTAAGGCCTAGCAATGACGTAATTAGCTTTTACCTGTAAACCTTTAACACACTAGCTTATATCTGCTATGCTACTAGATAATAAATTTCACGAACATATTTTATGCCTAAAAAAGTAGAAATAGCTATTCCACCAGCTCAAGTTATTAACTTTATTAACACAAACCGCATGGTTACTAATTTTGTAGGAATGGCCAGGATTGACACTGTCTCAGATGAGTCTAAAGCAGAAACTAATCAGGTTCCAAGTACTGAGTCACAAAGAGATTTTGCCTATATGCTAAATGAACAGCTTAAAAATATTCGTTCTGTAAAAAATGTTGTTGTAGATAAGTTTGCAGTTGTAACAGCTACTTTACCAAGCAATGTACAAATGTCTGCAAAACAAATTCCAACAGTTGGGTTATTTGCTCATATGGATATTGCAGATGATGTGCCCACAGATCATATTACTCCAAGAATTCATGAAAAGTATAAAGGTGGTGATCTGAAACTGGATCATGGAACAGTTATTCCTAAAGAAGAATTAATAGAACTCATAGGGGATGACATTATCACTACAGATGGCCGAACACTACTTGGAGCTGATGATAAAGCTGGCATCGCTGAAATTATTGAAGTCCTTCATTTTTATGATGAACATCCAGAGATTCCGCGACCCAAAATCAGAATAGGATTCACTCCTGATGAGGAAATTGGAAGAGGGCTTGATTTCTTTAACGTTAAAAAGTTTGGGGCTAGTGCAGCTTATACAATTGATGGAAGTGTACCAGGAGAGCTTGAAGCTGAAACATTTAACGCCCATATGGTAAAAATAATTTTTAAAGGTACAAACGTTCATCCTGGTTTTGCAAAAGGAAAAATGGTAAATAGTCTCCGTGCTTTGGCAGATTTTATTACCAAATTGCCCAGAAATGAAGCTCCTGAAACAACAGAAGGTCGTCAAGGATATATTCACCCAGATTCAATTGAAGATAGATCAGTTGAAGAATCCAGTCTTACTCTTATAGTACGTGATTTTAACTACAAAGGGTCATTAAGCCGTATTAAAAAATTAGAAAAACTAGTTGAAGAAGTTAGAAAACTAAACCCTGGCTGTACTATTGAAATGAAAGTAAAAGAGCAATATAAAAACATGAAAGAATATATTGCAAAAAAGCCCGAAGTCATTAATTATGCAAAACAAGGAATTAAGGACACTGGTTTACAATTAATTGAAAAAGCAATTAGAGGTGGAACAGATGGCTCTAGCCTATCAGTAATGGGTTTACCCACCCCAAATTTAGCTGCAGGAGGACATCTATTCCACTCAAAAAAAGAGTTTTTAGCAGTGGGGGATATGAAAAAGTGTGCAGCAACCATAATAAATACAATGAGTGCCTGGGTTAGAGAGTTGGGGAAAAGAACTTAGTAGGGTTAATTAGCTTTTTTACCACTCTGCTTAATTTCACTAATCAATTGATTAATCAAATCCTTCGTTGAATCATATCCACCTTGTTGAATCAATCTAGACAACGTAGATCTGGAAACATCACACTCATTAGAAATTAATGTTTCTGAGAGCTTTCCCTCTATAGTCAAAGCTAAATGTATAATTTTTAATTTTATATTTAATAACTTAACTTCACTGCTGCTTGGTCTTTTACCTTCATCTAGTTGCTTAGTTAATTCACTCTTATATTTAAGATAAACAGGATGTCTATCATAATTTAAAATCTCACCTGAGGATTCTTCAGGTTCTAATCCCAAAGCAAGAAACTGTAGATCTTTTTCTTGTATTTGATTCCCACCTGGAACAAATATAACTGCTCTTTCAATGATGTTTTTTAATTCTCTTATATTTCCAGGATAGCTATACTGTTGAAGTTTTATCAGGGCTTCTGGGGAAAATCCTTTTATTTCTTTGCCTGGACAAACTTTTGGGATAATTTCATCAAGAAGTTCAAGAGCAAGCTCTGGTATCATTTCCTTTCTTTCTCTAAGCGGAGAAACGTTAATAGAAATAACATTTAATCTGTGATAAAGATCTTCTCTAAATCTGCCTTCCTTAACAGCTCTTTCTAAATTTACATTTGTTGCTGTAATTATTCTTACATTTACTTTTCTAGGAACGCTTATTCCTACAGGAACAACTTCACCTTCCTGAAGAAATCTTAATAATTTTGTCTGAACACTTGGATCTAATTCAGCAAGCTCATCAAGGAAAACTGTTCCGCCATCTGCCATTTCAAGCTTCCCTTTATGTGCTTCACAAGCTCCAGTAAAAGAGTTTTTTTCATGTCCAAACAACTTTGATTCTGCTAAACCCTTTCCGAGGGTCGCACAGTTTATTACTTCAAATGGTTTAGCACTTCTAGAGCTTAATTTTACAAGTTCATTTGCAACTCGTTCTTTTCCCACACCAGTTTCTCCATTAATGATTACTGATACATCACTAAGTGCAATTTCTTTGATTTTCTCTCCTGATTTTGCTCGTGCCTCTTGTTCTGTTATAGCAATGTTATCTCTTTGAATTACTTCATCATCTGCAAATATTATCGCTCTTCTAATTACATTTTCGAGTTCACGTATATTCCCAGGCCAATTATGACTGTTAAGCTTTTCTATAGCACTGGGAGAAATTGCCTTTACTTTCTTTCCTGGAACAAGGTTTTTATATTTATCCAAGAAATGTTTAACCAACTCTGGAATATCTTCTTTTCTATCTCGCAGTGGTGGAAGATGAATAGGCAAAACATTTAAGCGATAGTAAAGGCTTTGAGAAAATTTTTTATCTTTTAAAGCAGCTTCAATATCTATATTTGTTGCAGCTATAATTCTTACATTAACTTTTACTTCTTTTCCTCCTCCTACTCTTTCAAAAGTTCCACTTTCAATAATCCTGTTTAATTTCTCTTGAAGCTCTCTAGGTAATTCACCTATTTCATCAAGGAAAATAGTTCCTCCATTTGCAGCTTCAAAACGTCCAATTCTCCTAGCAGTTGCCCCAGTAAATGCTCCCTTCTCATGACCAAATAATTCAGAGTCTATCATGCCTTCAGGAATTGCAGCACAATTTACAGGAATAAATGGTTCATTACTTCTTAAGCTATTTATATGAATTTCTCTTGCTACAAGTTCTTTACCCGTTCCTGTTTCACCAGTAATTAATACTTTTGAATCTAAATATGCAATTCGATCGATCATTTCTCTTAACTCTCTTGCGGATAAACTTTCACCTACAATTAATGTAGGTCTTTTATCTTCCGGAATAGGCGTATCATCAATAACTGGTAATGGAAACAAATAAGAAGTATTTCCAGCTGGTAAATTAGAACCTTCATTAACAGATTTAACCTGGCTCTGTGGATCTACTACAGAAACAGGGAGTGCTTCAGACTTATCTGAAGCTTTATTCCCTTTGATAGAAGGTAATGAAGTAGTTATATCAGGAACAACCATTCGTTATTATTCTTTCCTATAAAAAAACAATGTCTGAATATTATACATAAAGAGGTAGCAAAAAAACAGACAAACTATCGGGTTAATGTCCTTAATAAAGCTTATTTTTATATTGATTTAATCTTTCAACAAATCCTTCTAATACCTGTACTGTTCATGCATTTCAGGCATTTCTACCTCATGCTTTCTGCCTGTTAATCCTTCAGCAAGTGATTCCATTGGTCCTTCACTTCCATGTGTGAGAAATACTTTTGGAGAACCTGGATGAACCCACTTTAATAGCTCATCTCTCCCAGCATGTCCGGAAAATCCATTTATGGTGAGTATTCTGGCTCTTACTTCAGTATCTGAGCCAAATATTTTCACATACTGTGAGCCATTAATTATTTTTCTTGCAAGGGTTCCAGAAGGAGCATATCGCGTAAAAATAAAAGTACATTCTGGTCTGGATAGGTTTTGCTTTAAATGATGTAATATCCGACCTCCTTCACACATGCCAGAACCAGCCATGACTATAGCTCCACTTGTAATTTCATTTATTGACTTAGATTGAGCGGGTGTTCTGGAAAAAGTAAGGTTTGGAAGCATGAATGGATCAATTCCAGATTCAATTAATTGTTTTGCTTGACCATTATAAAAATCTGGATATTTTCGAAATATATCTGTAGCTGATATTGCCATGGGAGAATCCAGGAATGTTTTTGTATCTTTTGAGATTAAACCGTTCTCATAACCTTCTCTAAGGAAAAAAAGCATTTCCTGACTTCCTTCAACAGCAAATGTAGGCATAAAAACATTTCCACCATTTTCAAATGTTTCATTTATTGCTGGATAAAGTTCCGTTAATGAAGCTTCAATTTGTTTATGATTGCGATTTCCATAAGTAGACTCCATAACTACAAAATCTGACTCCGGTGGTGATATAGGATCTCTAACAATTGGTTTATTTTTATTTCCAATATCTCCTGAAAATATAATAGTTTTCTCAGTTGGGCCTTCTCTTAATACAACTTTTATTGATCCTGAACCAAGAATGTGACCTGAATCAATAAAAGTAGCTGTAATCCCTTCTGCAATATCAATTGGTTGGTTATAAGCAACAGGAGGTCTCTTCATATTAAATCTATTGATAACCCTTGTAACATCATCTTCATTATAAAGAGGTTCGACTTCATTTCCATGTCTACTTCTGCGAGTAGCTTCTTCTTCCATTAAAAATGCTGAATCGTACATCACTAATGAAGCAAGTTCTTCACTAGGACCGGTGGAAATAACTTCACCTCTAAATCCACCCTTATATAAAAGAGGTAATCTTCCACAATGATCAAGATGGGCATGAGTCAAAATTACTGCATCTATTTCCGAAGGTTTAAATCCAAATGAGCTTTCATTTTGTCGTGAGATTCCATGGTAACCCTGAAACAGACCACAATCAATTAAGATCTTTTTCTTATTAGCCTGAAGTAAGTGACAAGAACCTGTGACTTCTCTGGCTGCACCGTGAAATGATAATTTCATATATTTATTAACAATGATGATAGCAGTTTAAAAAAAATAATTTTGTATTCATAAGGAATAAACTTGTTAAAAAAAATCTTCCAATTCTTAACCTTTTACAATTAAAAAGGTTAAAAGTCGTTAATCTTTTTTCTTATAAAATTAATCAAATTACAAATATTTAACGCAAGGCAATTGCCAAGCAATTTTCAATTACATATCTTTCAAAATATTTAAGAGCTTCTGGCATATTTTTTCTACCAAAACCAATTCTAAAGTTTCTATTCCCAAAATCATATTTTGTGCTTGGTAATAGAAAAACTTCTTGTTTTTCTACCAGATCAACACAAAACTTTTCTACATCAATATTTAATTTAATGCTTGGAAAAGCAATGCTACCAGCTTTGGGGGCCTGCCAGTTAAAGTATTCTTTGTATTTATCAAAGAATAAATTTAATATTTGTAGATTTTCTGATATTAACTCAAGATTTCTCTTAAATATCTTTTCTTTATTTCTTAATGCAACTGTAGCTAAAAATTCACTGGGAGCACTGCAACAAATCGTGGTGTAATCTTTGTATTTTGCCATTTGATCTAAAATAACTTTATTCTTAGTAGCAGTCCAGCATATTCGAAGACCAGGTAATGCAAAAGCTTTTGACATTCCTCCTACTGATATGCCATTTTCATATACATCACAAACTGAAGGTAATCTATCTTCATCTTTATATTCCATAAATCTATATACTTCATCAGAAAAAATAAATATGTTTTGTTTTCTTGCAATTTCAATTATTTGATTTAGCTTATCTTTGCTCATTACATAACCTGTAGGGTTATGAGGACAGTTAATAATAATTGCTTTTGTATTGCTTTTAATATTTGTTTTTAAAAAATCAATGTCTGGTTCCCATTTATCTTTCTCATTTAGCTCCCATTTTGTTACTTCACAACCAACTGACTTTGCAACTTCATATAATGACTGATAAGCTGGAAACATTGCAATTACATGATCTCCCGGCTTCAAAGCTACATTCATAAAAATAAATATGCCTTCTTCCCCTCCTGAATGAACAAGAAGTTCTTCTGGATTTATTTTTTCATATAACTTTATTATTTCACCTCTGAGCTCAGGGTTACCTTTTGTTTCTGTGTAACCAAGCCATTGCTTATCAAATTTTTGCTTTGATAAAGGTTCATAATTCAATAATTCTTCAATAGAGAATGATTCTGGATCAGATGAGCATAAAAGATATTTTGCCCTAAATTCATATTTTGCAAAGAATCTTTCTAATTTAAACTCTTCTATTTGCATTTATAAAATCTCCTCATCTTGTACAATCATAGTTCTACAATAGAAAATTATATCTTGCCGCTTTTAACACAGTATCTAACACATCATATTTCAAGACTATATTACAATTTACTCAACTGGTTCTAAGTCTGGTTCAGTCAGAATATCATCTGGGTTAGGAAGTTCTTGTTCCAACGTATCCACGCCAGTCCCTGAATCATCAGCAGGAATAACACTATCACCAACATTATCTTGTAATGGTGCAATATCAAGTGATGGTGGTGGTGGAACATTAGGTTTAACTAAATCAAGTGATGGGAGTTCATTTGGAGAAGCTTCTTTTTGTGTTTCAGGAGGTAAACCAAATGGCTGTCCCTGCGATGGATTAGCTGAAGGCAATGAAGGAATTTGCGGAACTACTGGATTTGGAATACTTGGTATTGATGGTGTTGGTGCAGATGCTGGTGATGGTACCTGCGGAATAAGATCTGCTGGTTTTGGAAAATCTGGAATTGATGGAACAGCTGGTTGCGTTGGTACTTGTGGAGCAAGATTTACCGGGTTTGGAATGCTTGGTATGGATGGAGCTACTGGTGCAGCAGTTGGGTTTGGTGGAACTACTGGTTGTGCTGGTATCTGTGGAATAAGATCTGCTGGTTTTGGAAAATCTGGAATTGATGGAACCGCTGGCTGCGTTGGAACTCCTGTAGGACTTGGTGGAACTGCTGACGGTGCTGATTCTGCTGCTGCTGAGGCTACAATATCAGCTTTTGTACTTCCAATAATGACAAGTAATTCATTTTGTTCAAGACCTTTAATATTAAACTTTCCAAGGGTGACAAGAAAATCTTTCATCATGGATTGCCATTCTACTTCTGTAATGTTTAATCCTTGATGCGACTCTTTCATAGGGCGTCCATTATATTTTTGCGGTCCACCTGCAGCCTGACAAAGCAGTTCTGTAATTTGATATTTCAATCCAGGTTTTGTAATTTTTTCTATTGAATGTACAACATTTTTATTTTCAGTTATAACTGGATCTGCAAGAAGTCTATCTACAAAATCATCTACAACAGCAGCAATGCTATAAACTCCACCCAATCTTCCATAAAGAGAATTACCCTGAGTTTGAGAAAATGAAATTAATGGATTCATTGCCATTATTAAAATTAAAATTGCAGTAAAAATGTTTTTTATTCTAATGTACATTTGTTTTCCTTTCACAGAAATCCGCTATAAAGTCATACCCATATTTTTAGCATAAGTCACATTAAAAAAGAGACTACATACACTTCCAGATAATTCTTTATTTATGGTTTCTTATATATTCATATAAAAACTGTCCTGCCCAAGCAGAATAACCTTCAAAATAATTACTTGCCCAGTTTCTCATTGTTCCATATTTCATTTTTGGGTCTAATTTATAAAACTCTTCAAATATTCTTCTCCCCCACACATCAAGTGGAGTAACATTATCAAACCCAAGTCCAAAGACTAAAACACAATCCGCTATTTTGTCACCAACGCCATTTATCTCCAAGAGAGAATTTCTAACATCCGATTCAAGCATTTCAGTAACCTTCTTTGATAGATCTGTTTTAAGCAGATGTTTTGCTGCGCCCTTTATATATTTTGCACGAAATCCTAACTTACATTCAAGCAAATCATTTAATTTTGCATTTGCAATTACTTCAGTTTCAGGGAATAAAAAGATCTTTTTTCCGTTTACATTTAAAGATTTTCCAAATTTCATGTTCATAGAGCGAATTATTTTTCTAATAGACCTAATGTTATTATTTGCAGAAACTATAAAAGATAAAAGTGTCTCTTCAAAATCCTGCTTTAACAATCTTAGATTTGGATATTGCTTAATAGCTAACTTTATATATTTATCCTTTTGAATTTTTTTTATAATTTGTGGATAGTTCACTTCAAGCCTTAAATACTTTTCTACAAAGTCAAAATTATCTTTTTTAGGATAAGTTTGCCAATATAGTAGAGGCTTGTCATGGTAAGTCTCTACATCAAGTTTTAATTTGACAACCTTATCTTTTGTGAATCCATAATAATATCCATCTTCAAAATCCCATGCAAATGATTGTCCTCCAAGCAATGTCATATTTAGATCATATTGTGGAAGAAATAGTTTGTTCATGAATTAAAAAGTTATTCTAGTTTATGTTCTCTATCTTCAGGCTTTCTTTTTCCACCTGTAATATAACTAATTACCGCAATAACAAGAAGAATGATAGAAGTTCCTTCTATCATCGAAAGTATTCTGGATAAATAACCGACAGGATGTGGAATTCCATATCCAAGCGTTGTTCCTGTCACTATACTAAAGTAAAGAGCATCAAAAAAACTATTTAAGATTGGAATTGTTCCTGCAATTTCAGAAAATAAAACCCCACACGCTCTATATAAAATCGCAAAGATAAACATAATCTCAAATGAATTAAAAAGTACTAAAAGTGTAATTCTATTTAACGAGGGCCAATCTCCAACTCTTCTGTAATTTCCTCTGACAAGGATTGAAGTTAAAACAAACATAAGATCTATAAATCTAAAAAGAACCATAAGCACAAAACATTTAGTCAATAGTCCCTGCCAGTGAAAGACTTTTCCGCATAAAACAACTGTCACAATTTCAAACAACCACCAAATTCCAATATAGATATCTATAGCAAGCGCTGAATCCCTTGGTAGCCACATTGAAGGAGACCAGAATTTATTTGACGCTAAAATTCGCCATACAAGCGGATACCAGAAGCCAAGGTGATGTCCAAATATTGGTGGTTTTTTTTCTTCTGCCATATTTAGATGCTAGTAATATTCAACAAAATTATTATAGCTTATTACCCTGTCATTGCGAGCAAAGCGAAGCAATCCCGAACACTTTTACGTAAATCCCTCGGGATTGCCACGCTTCATTTCATTCAGCTCGCAATGACTACTTCTTTATAACAAATGGTTTAGAAACAATCCCTCTAGGTGTAGAAACAGATATTACACCTTTAATTGGGAATGAAATATCATTATCAAAATTCAATCTCAATATAATATTTTTTCCATTATTTGAAATCGATTGTGATTTAAGTAAGCTGTTTAAGCTACTTGGAAAAAGAGTTACTGCTGTATCTGGATTTTCATTTGAATTAGGAACAAAGAATTTTTTTCCTGTAAAATTATTTCCCAAAATGTTTAATACTGAATCATTGCCTTTTTTGAGACTTGTTATCGTATTTATTTGAGGTTTTCCAATTGTTCTTTCTTTTCCATTAGAAATCTTTACAAGATCCAGAGAATCAATTGCTTCAATAAATCCAGATAATTGAGAACTGTCAGCTAAATTTGCTTTAAATTTTATAGTTCCAATTGAGAGAGTATCGGGAATCTGCAAACTTAAAATTAACTTATCAGAAATCTTTTTTATACTAAAGGGTATATTTGGAAAAATATTTTCCTGTTTATCTTCTAAATCTATAGAAACAATTGGCAACTGTTTACCTTGTGGAAGCTCTATTTCAAATGAAGGATTTGACCCAACAAAAGCTATCCCAATCATTCCAATAAATGCATCAGGGATAAGCGGTAATTGAATGATCTCTGGTAACACTGGTGAAGAAAGAACATTAATGTTTAGATTTTGAATTTGGTTATTATTGTCATCATTTAATCCAGATGATGAGCCTCCAGAAGATGTAGAACTTGTTGTTGGATTTACTGTATCAGTTGTTAAAACTATATTTCCAGAGCTGGAGCTACTTGATGATGAACTACTCGATGAAGAAGAGCCTGTTGGTAGTGGAATAAATATTGGTCCACCGCTAGAACTTCCTCCATTACTAGGTGGATCTTGAGAAGGGCTGCCAGACGATGATGAGCTTGAACTGCTTCCACCTGATGATGAGCTGCTTGAGCTTGATGAACTACTGCTACTACTTGACGAGCTTGATCCACTTCCGCCCGATGATGAACTACTTGAGCTTGATGAGCTACTACTTGAGCTTGATGATCCACTTCCGCCTGATGATGAACTGCTTGAGCTTGATGAGCTACTACTTGAACTAGACGATCCGCTTCCGCCTGATGATGAACTGCTTGAGCTTGATGAGCTACTACTTGAACTAGACGATCCGCTTCCGCCTGATGATGAACTGCTTGAGCTTGATGAGCTACTGCTACTTGAC
>JAHFBE010000041.1:0-4435 GCA_023250205.1 Candidatus Melainabacteria bacterium
GAAATAGATCCAACTGGTCAAGTTATTTTAAAACAATAGCTAATTACAGATTTAACGATTAAGATATTTTTGTTACTGTTTAGCTTATGCAACATTTCTCGATAGATGATTTATACGGTAAGATTTTGATGATTTATTCGGCAAAATCTGTATAAAGTTACAAATGGTAGACTGGAAGCACTATGCAAAACCTGACAAGCGAAGAATGAGCGAGGAGGGTGGTAGGCAATAACATATTTTCAAGTGGTAAAATCTACCTTAGTTGAAACAATTTTGATAAATATCCAATGGTGGAACCGTTACCAAAAGTAGGACCTGTTAAAGGAAGTATAGTAGCTTCTCCTGCTAAAGCTGTTTCTGAAGTAAAAGCTAAGGGTTCTGGTTCAGTTAATGAAACTGCACAGCATGCTGTTATAGAAACTTCTCCAAGTTTACCAGTACTTGATTCTGCAAAATTAGCCCAATTAACAGAAGCTAAGGTTGATGGTTTAAGACGAAAGCTTGATTTATTTGTGGATAATATTGTGGATAAGGGAAAGAAAAATGGTTTAGATGAACTCCCCACTAAAAATGCTTTATTTACTGCACTTATTGCCAGTGATTTTTATTTTGATGTTACTCAGGAACTAAGAAAAATAAAAGAAGGGGTTATTTCTATAGAGCAATTTGAGAATAGTAATGAAGATACATTGCGAAGATTTGCTAGAGAATTGATTCCAACAACTGAATTATTACTTCAAAGATATACCGAAGATGAAACTAGAAATATATTAGAAAATGCACTTAAATCTTCTGGAATGCCATTAGATAAACTTACTGTAAAGCGTGGAAAAAGCAATAATTCCTATGTCGATCTTATTATAGAGAGAACTAAATAATTATTTTCTTATTTAAAAGGGTGTGTAAAGTTTTTGAGGATTCATGTCATTGCGAGGGCTTTAGCCCGAAGCAATCTCAAAACGTGAAAAAGTAATGAGATTGCTTCGTCACTATGTTCCTCGCAATGACATATTATCCTTGAGTTTCTTATAAACTCTATTTAAATGATAGTATTTATTTGTTTTCTATTTTAAATAGAAATATATGAAAACAAATTTTTCAATTCAAGAAATTATAAATTCATCGCTAAAGATTATTGAAAGCAAATGTGGTGAGGGTAATTGTGGTGGTGATGGGAAAAACATTCCTAAAACAAAAAAATAAATTGCCAAATTTTGGAGTTGGTCTTGGTTTAAGGAGAGAGCTTTATACCTCGATTCTTAAGCATAAAAAAGATATTGACTGGCTTGAAATTGCTCCTGAAAACTATATTAATCGTGGTGGAGAAATCTTTGACAAGCTTATTAATGCTAAGAAATACTTTCCAGTAATCCCTCATGGACTAAATCTTTCAATAGGTGGAACAGATCCTTTTGATCCTGATTTAATTAATGGAATAAAAGAATTATTTAAAATAATTAATCCACCATGGTTTAGTGATCATTTATGCTTTAACTACGTTGAGAAAACTTATATTCACGACTTAATACCATTGCCATATAACAAAAGTACAGTTAACCATTTGGTTGGAAGGATAAAAAAAGCAGAAGATATTTTCCAGGTTCCTTTTTTGATTGAAAATCCTTCCTATTATATGGTTATAGATAATGAAATGAATGAAGCAGATTTTATTTCCCAGATTGTTGAAAAGGCAGATTGTGGTTTACTACTTGATATAAATAATGTTTATGTAAACAGTAAAAACCATAAGTATGATCCAATTGATTTTTTAGATAATATTCCTATTGAAAGAACTATCCAGGTGCATATAGCAGGGCATTTGAATAGAGGAAAAATTATCATTGATACTCATGGAGAAGCTATTATAAGAGATGTCTATAATTTATTTGGTGAGCTTTTAAAAAGATGTACTCCAAAAGCTATTTTACTGGAAAGAGACTTTAACTTCCCCGCGTTTTCAGAACTTGTGGGTGAGATAAAGAAAATAAAAAATATTATGAAATCTCTTAAAAAGGCGGCTTAATGTCTCTTAGGGATTTAAAAAAAACTGAAAAAGCAATTAAAGACTTAATTCTCTTTGATTCTGTATGGCAGAAGAGGAGTAAAGTAAAAGGCTTGTCTAAGCATGTTCTTGAGAGGTTGAAAGTCTATCGTGAATTGGTTAGAAATTCTTTTATTGAAGTATCAAAAAATATTTATCCTTATACTCATAAGTTACTTTCAAAGAACTGGGATCAGTTGATGTCTGATTATATTGAGAAATATCCTCCCGCCTCACCGATTTTAAATAGAGTTGTTGAATATCTTCCTGCATATTTATCATCAAGGAAAGATATTTTGAGTAAGTATCCGTTTATAGGCGAGCTTGCCAGATATGAATGGCTTGAAGTTGTAATTTATGAAAGAGAGAATGTACCAAAAAATAATTACTTGAGCTTAAATCCAATACATGAAATTTGTACATTTCATTATCCCATTCCTGACATTGTTGAGATGATTGAGAATAATCAGAGTCTAGGGAAAATGCATAAACAAAAAACAAATGTGTTAATTTACCGTGATCCAAAAAACTTTAGCGTAAGATTCTTTGAGCTTTCTACAAGCACATTAGCTTTTGTGGAGCTTTTAAAAACAGGCTTTTCAATTGATATGGTTATATATCTTCTGGCAAATGCTTATCAAATAGATGAAAGTGGTTATAAGTACTTTGAAAAAGAAGCAAAGAAGCTGGTTAGTACTTTAAAGCAAAATAGAATTATTATTTAAGATTGTGCCTTAGTGCGTCTGTTTACTTCTTTCATCTTTTTGAATAAACATATTTCCTCGAATATACTTGTTTGTTTTAAAGGGATAGTACTATTGAGAAAAAATCTAAAGAATTCTTATATATTTTTAATGTTTTTAAGGTGAAGTTGATCACAAAACATCCCATTTTAAGCATATGCTTAACTTTAATTTATCTATTATTAACTAGGATTTATAGTTAGGAACATAAGAAACAATTAAATCGTTTCTTATAAATAATATTTCAATTATTGTGAGAAAATATAAACTAAAAAATTTCCTTCATCAGTCTGCAAAAGCAATTTTAGCTTTGTTATTTTGTTTTGAAATAATCAGTAGTTCTTTTGGTCCAGCTTTTACTGCATGTCAATATGATCCAGTTACAGGTTTTTGTCCACCGACTCAATCATCTTCTGAGAAAGCTACGGATACTGATGGTGATGGCGTCCCTGATTCTGTTGATAACTGTGTTGGTGTTGCTAATGCTGATCAATCTGATAGTGATAGCAATGGTGCAGGTGATGTATGTGACATACCAGGATTTACTGGTAGTCAGGGTCAATGTACAGAGAGTGCTAATTTAGGTCCCAATAAAAACAAAAGATGTTTGGATGCTCTTACGTCTCTTTGCTGTACTGGGCAAGCCGGGAATTTGTATTGGGCTGGTTCTTCTATTTGTACTACTGATATACCTTGTAACAATACCACTGGGCTCTGTGATCTGGATGAAGATGACCCAAATCATCCTGGATATGGTGATGGATTTGGTGATAATACTACTGACAATTGTCCTACTGTTTATAATCCAGATCAAAAAGACACTAATAGCGATGGTGTAGGTGATGCATGTGATGCTCCTTCCAGCTTATCAAGTAGTAGTTCAGGTGGTTCTTCATCAGAAATGCCATGTAATTTTAATGCTGACTGCCCTGAAGGTTTTGATTGTAATGAAGGTTTTTGTTCACCGACTCAATCATCTTCTGAGAAAGCTACGGATACTGATGGTGATGGGGTCCCTGATTCTGTTGATAACTGCCCAACTGCTTCTAGTGCAGATCAGGCAAATGAAGATGATGATCTGTTAGGTAATACTTGTGACAATTGTATTTTTGTAACAAATCCTGGACAAGAAGATGACGATGGTGATTATGTGGGCAATGCTTGTGATACTTGCCTTACTTGCCCTACTATCAAAGATTCAATACCTGCAAATTCTAAAGAGAGTTACCCTATTGAATATACTACTTGTACTCCTTCAGTAAATTATGCTACAGGACTTAAACCAAACCAAGGATGTGGATATAATCCATCATGGCAGGGAACCAGTAATCCGACTGGTATTGTTCGTCATGTTAATCTAAATGCTTTTTGTGATTGTGATCATGACTATGTCTTTGACCCTACTGATAATTGCCCATATGATATTAATCCTTTGCAGACTGATACTGATGGTAATGGTGTAGGTGATGCTTGTGAATTGGCAGTAGGCAATAGCAGCAGTAGTTCTTCAAGCGGTGCCAATGCAATCTGTGGAAATGGAGTTATTGAAGAAGGAGAAGCCTGCGATGATGGTGGTATTTTAAGTGGTGATGGATGTAATTCTGTCTGTATTGTTGAAGGTGCTACTTCACCTTTTTGTGGCAATGGAATA
>JAHFBE010000041.1:4445-22405 GCA_023250205.1 Candidatus Melainabacteria bacterium
TCCTTTGGAAGAATGTGATGATAATAACAATATAAGTGGAGATGGATGTAGTGAACTTTGTATAACTGAAACCAATGACAATGGCAGCAGTAGCTCTTCATCCAGCTCCAGCAGCAGTTCTTCAAGCGGTGACAATTCAATCTGTGGAAATGGTACCTGTGACACTGGTGAGGGTTGTACTAATTGCAGTTCTGATTGTGGTGCTTGTCCTTCTTGTGACGATAGTAATTCTTGCACTGACGATAATTATGATCCTGCAATGGGTTGCACGAACACTCCAAACACTAATAGCTGTGATGATGCTAATGCATGTACTACTGGAGATGCTTGCAGCGGAGGTACTTGTACTGCTGGAGCACCTATAACTTGTTATGATTTCAATCCATGTACTGCTGATAACTGCGATCCTTCGACTGGTTGCACAAACGCTCCAACCACTAATAGCTGTGACGATGCTAATGCATGTACTACTGGAGATGCTTGCAGCGGGGGTACTTGTACTGGCGGAACACCTATAACTTGTGATGATTCCAATCCATGTACTGATGATAGCTGCAATCCTTCAACTGGTTGCACAAATACTAATAATTCTGCTCCATGTGACGATGCTAATGTATGTACTACTGGAGATGCTTGCAGTGGAGGTGTTTGTACTGCTGGAACACCTATACCTAACTGCGGATCTTCATCCAGCTCTTCCGGTGGTTCTTCGTCAGGCATGCCATTAATTGATTGTATGACACTGAATAATGAAACTGCCTGTCTGGCAGATAATGCTTGTAGATTTGATGAGCAAACTATTGGAATGTGTATCTGGGCTTTTGGTGATTGTATTTGTAATCCAGGAAGTTCATCTCCACCACCACCTCCTCCAGTTGACTGTTCAAATGGAATGGATGCTATTGCATGTACATTGCTAGGAATGTGTACTTATGGTGATAACGAACGTGGATACTGTACATGGAGAGATGGAATGTGTGGTTGTGATCCTGTTGATATATGTCATGGACTCATGGGAGGGGAATGCGAGGATGCTCCAGATTGTATTGATCCTGTTACTAGAGGAAGTGGGCATTGTATGTTAGATGGAGAAACTTGCAGTTGTGTGGATAGTTGTGGACGTAATGGTAATAGTGAAAACGTTTGCTCAAATCTAGGAAGTTGTTATTATAGCAATTCAGAAAATGGAGTATGTCGCTGGGTTTTTGGAATGTGTAGATGTCTACCTGCTCCGTCTTGTTCAGCAACTACACCGTATAATTTTTGTCCTGTAAATGAAAGCTGTGATCTTCTTACTGATGCAGGCATAATAGAAGGAACTTGCTTTTGGAGTGGAGATGAGCAAGATGGAGAGTGTCGTTGTGGAGTCACAGTCAGTACTGTCTGCGGAAATGGAGTATTAGAAACGGGAGAAGCCTGCGATGATGGTGGTCTTTTAAGTGGTGATGGTTGTAGTGGACTTTGTGCAACTGAAACCAATGGTAGCAGTAGTTCCAGTTCTTCAAGTTCTTCATCAGGTGGTTCATCTTCAAGTAGTTCTTCAAGTGGTGACAATTCAATCTGTGGAAATGGAGTCATTGAAGAAGGAGAAGCCTGCGATGATGGAAACACTGAAGATGGTGATGGATGTAGTGGACTTTGTGCAACTGAAACCAATGGTAGCAGTAGTTCCAGTTCTTCAAGCAGTTCTTCAAGTGGTGACAATTCAATCTGTGGAAATGGAATTATAGAAACTGGTGAAGGTTGTGATGATGGTGGTATTTTAAGTGGTGATGGATGTAGTGGACTTTGTGCAACTGAAGACAATGGAAGCAATAGTTCTTCTACCAGCACATCTTCTACTAGTACGACAGGTGGCAGTACAACGAGTGGCAGGCTTATTTATTGTGGTGACCAGACTGATATAAATCGTTGTCAAGAGGCTAGTTGTCGATCCAGAATTAATCTTGAACTAACTTGTATTCGTAATCCTGATTTTAATCCTTGTGCAAGCCAACGTAACGATCAATGTATGCAAGGACATTGTCCTCCATCTGGAGGTCCTACACCAAATGGATGTGTTCTTTACAATGGTAGCTGTATGTGTCATGTGGATATTACTGAGACTGTAATGAATCCGCCTCCTTGTGTTTGTGCTATAGCATCTTCTTCCTCATCTTCTTCAAGCTCTTCTTCAGGAATAGTTAACTGTGAGGAAGGTACTTCACAATGCCCTGTTAATGCCAGATGTAGTGATCCACAAAAAACGTGTGCATATGTTCCAGGTGCAGGATGTATGTGTGTAACCTTGGTAAGTTCTTCAGGATGTACCGGAATGACTGAGACTAATTATTGTCCTACTCCAGCTACTTGTCCACCGGATCAGGTTTGTGTGATATATGCACAATCTATCGGGGGATCTGGTACGTGTAGTTGTGCAAGGCTTTCTTCTTCTTCTTCAAGTTCAAGCAGTAGCGGTACTGCTCCACCTACTCGGACACGAAGTTGTGTTAGAGGAAGTAGTGGTGGGCAATGTGGAGGAGATTGCCCTGAAGGTAGAACTTGTCGTGCAGCTAAAGAAATTATATCTGGACCGGATGGTACAACACTATTTTCGCCGGGAGATTGTATATGTCAGCCTGATTGTAATAATCAGATAACATCAAATGTTTGTCAGTATGGTTATTGTGCTACTCAAAATCAATTTTGCCGTGGAATAGTTGGAGGTAGAGAAATAGTTTGTGGTTGTACAGAGTTGCCTCCATGTCAATGTGCAGGAGGTTTTCCTATTGGAGCTCAAAGGTGTACAGGCTCTTCCCCTGGTTCTGGACGTGAACAATGCACAGCATTATCGAATAATGATTGCGGATGGAGACCGATTAACTGCGCGACGAATTTGCTTTGTAGAGACCGTACCCCTCCTCCTGCAAATATGCTTACTCTGGCTGATTGTACTTTACGTCCTTGTGGACAAACGGCTCCTTCTTGTAATGGTACCTGTAGTCCAGGTTATGATTGCTTAAAACAAGCTGATGGAGCTTGTGTGTGTGGTACATTTTGTGAAAACTCTCAATATCCACTTTGTCGTAGTGGGAAATGCCTTACAAATGGAATAATTGATGAAACAAGGCAATGTAGGTCTGCTATGGGTCTTGATTGCGAGTGCCCACCACCACCACCACCTCCTCCTGGATGTAGCACTATAACTAATTCAAATAATTGTAGTCAGGGTATATGTTCATCGTCATCAGGCATATGCAGTTCTGTATTTGCTGGAGTAACTCCATTTTGTGGTTGTGTGAGTTGTAGTGTGGGTTGTACTCCCGCTGTAAATGGAACATGTTCAACTGGTTGGCAGTTAAACCAGGGAGCTGTAAATGGTGTTAGAGAAGATGCTGCTTGTTGTTGTCGTATAGCCCTTCCACCCCCACCTAATTGTAATGCAGCTAATCCTTTACAATGTAGTATAGGAGTAGGATGTACAGCTCCTCAAACTTGTCAAAATACAAGTGGTGCATGTATGTGTGTAACCCCCCCACCACCACCTAACTGTAATGCAGCTAATCCTTCACAATGTAGTACAGGCGTAGGATGTACAGCTCCTCAAACTTGTCAAAATACAAGTGGTGCATGTATGTGTGCAAATCCTCCTTGCAATGCAGGACTTAATCGCTTGCAATGCACGACTGGTAGAGGATGTACGTCTCCTCAAACTTGTCTAAATGTAAGGGGTTTTTGTGCATGTGCAAACCCTTGTAGTGGACCTAGTAATGAAGGTCCACGATGCAATCTCAGAGATGACTGTCCTATTAATCAAACGTGTCAAAATATAAGTGGCTCTTGCATGTGTGCAGATCCACCACCTGCATATACTTGCACACAAACTTTTCCTGGTTGTGGAGGAACTTGTCCTCAAGGACAAACATGTATGAGTATGAGTGGTTCTTGTGTATGTGAAAATCTTCCTTGTAATCAAACTGCTCCTGCTTGCGGAGGAACTTGTCCTTTGGGTCAAAGATGTAACATGAGCACCGGTGGTGCTTGTGCATGCCAGCAGATTAACTATTGTTCAGAGGCAAGGTATTTAGGTTGTATAAATATTACAAATCCTGAATTTAACCGCGATCCTAACATGAATACTAGAACCTGTGATAATACAGGTGATAATCCAACAAAATTTAAAGCAACTCTTGGACCTGTTGGAGCTAGACAAGAATGCTGTTGTCCAAGACCAAAACTTTGTGTTGACTTTACCCCTGATCAATGTAATACCCAGCCAAATCTTGGCACAGATTCATGTTTAGATGGTCAAGCTTGTATAGCAATGGGAGATATGTGTGGTTGTGTGAGTTCTATGAATAGTACTTCAATGGGTGTTTGTATGTTTCCTAAAGAATTACCAGGTGCACCAATAGCACAGCAGGGACCATATTTAAGCTGTTACCCTTTAGTTGATGGGGCTGGTACCCAAAGCAATAACCCTCCTGGTAATTGCCCTGCACGTTTAGGAGAAACATCCTTTGTTACAAGAGCACAATATATGGTAACTGCTATGGGCAATTGGTGGCCAGTTGCTGCGGATTATGATGATCGATGGGGAGATATCTTGTGTTGTTGTAATAAGGCAGCTGTTAGATCAACTGCTCTTCCTATAGCCCCATCTGATATTTCTACAGCTTCGAATATTCCTAGTGAGTCTCCACCACAGGTTACTACTCTTAATAGTGACAGTGTCCCTCCATTTGATCCTCAATTAGTTGGGTCAGTTTTGAGTGCAGGTTTATTTGATGTGACTGATCCAGATGTCAAACCAGGAGAGACTTATACTGTTTCTGTACAGTTATCGGAAGAAGCAGTCTCAGCTCTTTCAGATCCAGAAAATATTGTAGAGCTTTGGCACTATGAAAATGGAGAGTGGGTAAATGTACCAGCTATGATTACTCCTCCTACAGAGTCAAATCCAAACCATGTTTTAACGACAGAAGGACAGCTTAATAGTTTGTCACCATTTGCTGTTGTAATAAGAAGAAAAGAGCAGCTAACTACTACTCCTACTACAACAAACATCTCCTCAAATGTAAGTTATAACTGTAATTCGCCGATGATTATATCTTCAGCTGTTTCAAATGGGAAAATTGTTTCTGTAAAAACAGGTCAACCAATTATAATTCAACTCAATGTTTCAGATACTAATCCGATTATTTCATTTGAGGTTTCTACCATAAACACTACTTTATATACAGAAAAATCAGATTTAGATCAGTTTAATAAGTCAGTAGTTATTAAAGGTACACTAACCAACCCAGGCAAATATATTGTTGATGCTGTATGTAGAAATAATTGTAACAGTCAAAGTAAATTTACTTTTACGATTGATGTCGCAGGTGATGAGGTAGGCATACCTAAACCTGTTATAGAGGCGCCAGCCTTGCCTGTAACGGTTTTGCCTGATGCAAATACTGACCCACAAGAAGTTATTAATGATGCTGACAAACCACAAGTCATTAAATATACAATTAAACGTGCTCCATCAAATAAACGAATTGTTTATATTTTAATATCTGGCAGGAATTTGATAGGTAAGAATGTACCAACTGTTTCAAAAGATAAATCCAAAACAAATAAAAAGCAAATTAACTCTTCATCTAATTTAACCAGAGCCAATCTTAACAATATAAATATAGAAGTTATTAAATCAATTATACGAAAACAAAATACTGAGTTGGTTGTTATTGTTAAATTGCCTATAGGTTACAAAGGTGGGGATGAAGGATTAACAATTTCTACTCCAGCAGGACAAACCTCTTTACAGATAAAATTGCCAAGAATTAAAGAGTAAAAGAAGATTAAAAAAATTTAATCTAATTATTTTATTAAATCTTCCCTTTTGCAGATGCTCTTTAAAGTATAATTCATTGATGCAAAATTTTTATAAAAGTTTGAGATGGAGTAAAAATAGTGATTAGGTTATTAAGTAGATTTGTTCTTTCTGCTAGTCCGCTAGTTTTACCATTATCTCAACAAGCTAATAGTGAGCCTATACCATTGGTTAAAGAAGTTAATAATGGCTCTTTATTAAATAGCAAAGAGATCAACAAAGCTATCTCCGAACTTAGTAGTAAAATTTATGTTGTTAGAGAACCTGCAAGAGAGAGACTCAGATTGCATATGCAGGCACTTGTTAAGTCCGGCGACATTAATCGCCTTGAAATTTTTATTGAATCGCTAAAAAAAGCAGAGACCAATACGCCTGATCCAGAAGTTAGAGAAAGAATTAGATTACTATTTAATAGCTCAGATCTTTTGGATGCTTTCAGTAAGGTGCCTGAAAACAGTCAAAGAATATATATAAAACTATTAGCAAATACAGGAATTATATCAAGGGATATAGTTTCAACAGATCTAAAAGTAAGAAAAAGATTTTTGCAGAATGAGAATATTCATCCAGCAATACTAACTTTTCTTTCCAGAGATCAAGATGAAAATATAAGGAAGATGGTAGCAGGGAATCCACATACTCTTTTTAGCGATCTAGCTAAACTTGCTACTGATCAATCAAAAGATGTAAGAAGTGTTGTTGCAAGGAATCCAAACACTCTCCCTGTTGATCTAGCTAAACTTGCTGCTGATCAATCAAAAGATGTAAGAAGTATTGTTGCAAGGAATCCAAATTTACACCCTTCCATTTTAAGTAGACTTGTTGAAGATCAGGAGGCAACAGTGAGAGCTTCTGTTGCAATGAACCAAAATACTCTTTCTGTTGATCTAGCCAGACTTACTAATGATCAAGATGAGATTGTAAGATTTTGGGTTGCAGGTAATCGAAATACCCTTCCAGTGGACTTAAGTAAACTTGCCAAAGATCAGAGTAGTGATGTAAGGTATGCAGTTGTAGGTAATCTAAATTCATCCACAGATACTCTAAAAATTCTTGTCACAGATCAGGATAAGGCTGTTGCTGATTTTGCGCAGCGTACTTTAGCTTTACGTAGCAATGAGAATTGATTGTCTGGTAGAGAAATTGCCACGCCTCATTTTCCGCCTAGTCCCACCAAAGGCGGGCAAACGGACCCCGTCTAGCTGTCAGGTTTAGGAACATAAAAAAGTACTTTAAATGCTTTCTATATGCGTCATTGCGAGGAAGGACAAAGTCCTGACGAAGCAATCTCACACTAAGATACCGTTTGTAAGGCTGCTTTATAAACAGTATTGCAAAATGAGATTGCCGCGTCGACACTTCGTGTCTCCTCGCAATGACGTGTATCAAATGCTCTCAAGCAATCTTTGTATCCTTATCCTGACACATATGGAGGACCTGTCCTTTGGCGGGCATTTGGCTCACAATGACATAAATGTTACCCAATAAACCATCTAATTCCAGAATAAAGGAAAAACCCACCTATAATTCCAAGAACTGCAGCACTAGCTACAGAAATGATTTTTGTATGTTTCTTGAAGTAGTCAAATTGTTTTGCAATTCCGGCAAACACACTCGTTACAAAGATTACACCGGTATAGCCAAGGGAATAAGCAATCATTATAAGTGTTCCGCCAGCGGCAGATCCTGCAGAGCTAGCCATAGCTAAAATTGCAAATAATATTGGACTTGCGCATGGCGAGCTGGCAAGAGCAAATGCCATTCCTACGATAAATGGACCGCCATGTGGAATCTGGGTGATAAATTGTGGTAGAGGGAGTTTTACTATTTCAAGTTCAGATAAAGCCATAAACAAAATAAATATACCGATGACTATATGTACATAGCCTCTGAATTCAATCATGATAAAACTTGCAAAAGATGCAAATAAACCAAGCAAACTAAAAATACAGGCAGCTCCAATCACAAAGGAAAGTGATTTTTTTAAAGCGTCAGTCTTAGAGGTAATATTGGATGTCCCAATATAACTTAAATTCATTGGGAGCATAGAGAGAACACATGGTGTTAAGCTTGCGGCAAGTCCGCCTCCAAATGAAAGTAAAATCAATAAAGGCAGAGGGAGTCCGTGGGTTCCTTTTAAAAAATTAGAGACTGAACCATCAAAGTTGCTAATTAAGTTTTCCATAGATATAATCTTATTATGCAATTAATGAAAATACAATCTATTCTTTTAAGTCTTCTTCTTATTGTTTTATTCAATGGATGTAGTGTATTAAATAAGTCTGTATCTCAGAAAGAGAATATACAAACAATAGTAAACAAAGCAGCAAATTCTAAATTAATACTTTTAGATGTTTATCATGATAGGTGTGAAACTTGTAAGTTGATAGAGCCTGTATTTGAACAACTGGAAAAGGATTATTCTCAAAGTCCAGATGTAGTGTTCTTAAAATATGATCTTTCAAATCCAGTTACATACTTAAGATCAAGGAGAATAGCAAAAGCAATTGGTGTAGAAGAAATTTATAAAGCACAGAGATATAGCGGTATTGTTCTTTTTATAGACTCAATGACAAAAATGGTTCTTGATAGTTTGATAGGTGAAGAAAGAATTGAAAAGTATAATGAGATTATAGAAAATAGGTTAAAAGAACGTGCATAATATTCCATACAAAAAGCAAATACTGGTTTGCTTAAATGAGCCATGTAATGGTCAGGGGGGTTGTAAAGTCTTTGAAAAGTTAAAAACTAGAATAAAAGAATTAGATTTAAAAAAAACCTATAGACCGTCGAGGGTTATATGCCTTGGGTTATGTGGTAAAGGACCAAATGTAATAGTATGGCCTGAAGGAACGGTATATTGTGGCTTTACTGAAGATAATGTGGAAGATTTAATCCAGAAACATTTGCTTGGTGGAGAAGTGTTAAATGATCTGTTGTATAAAGAGAACCCCCCAAGTTAAAATTTAAACACTATGCCTAAAAATATTTTTATAATTTTTGTTTTTATTTTAAGCACCTGTTATGGATGCTCACCCCCAACACATAATGGTGATGAACAAAATCAGGAACAACAATCAGAACCAATTCCTACAAATCCACATCATTCATAGTTATTTTGCTTTTAACTTAACAGTGTTTGACTCCTGTCCATCAGGATTTTGGAGTTTTAATTCGTGATTTCCAATTGTATTTAAAATAAAATCTACTATTAATAAAATGTTTGATTTGAAGTTAGTCGTAACTTCGGTATTGTCGATAAATGCTTTTGTACCATTAGCGAAATTTTTCCCGATTATTGAAATCATGGTTTGGACATTAGTTTTTACTTTGTTTGGTTTTATTCTTTGTATAGCTGGTTTAGGTGCTTCTCCTCCGCTTGATGATGAATTATCTTTTGGTTTTTGAAATGAATCTGGAAACTGTGCCACTAGCTCATCGGTAATTTTAAATCCTGCTGCTGCAAATGCTTTTCCAAATTTGTTTTGGGGACCTGTACCGTTTTCATTTAAATGACAGATGTTGCACTTACCTCTAAATTGGGGAAGGGATCTTTTGTCGCTGTCATATTTAGATTGGCAATTATTGAATGCAAAAGCATTGTTACAACTAAAAATTGTAACTAATAGACAATAAACTAAAACTATTTGTCTTAATCTCACAATGTACCTATAATTAATTTGTACATTCAACATGATATCAAAAAATATACAAAAACAGAGAACATTTTTAGATCCAATACATGGGCCAATTAAGTTTAATTTGGATGATCCTATAGACAATTTACTGGCAAATTTAATTGATACCAAAGAATTTCAAAGACTAAGAAGAATCAGACAAATGGGCTTGGGCTGGTTTACGTTTCATGGAGCAGAGCATACTCGTTTTGGGCATAGCTTGGGTGCAATGTTAATAGCCAGAAAGATGATTACCCATTTATCAAATAGTTTTGAAGAAATAAATAAATATAAAGCTCAAATATTGGTTTCTGCTTTGTTGCATGATGTTGGGCATGGACCATTTAGCCATACCTCAGAAAAACTATTAAGTTTTAATCATGAACAATGGACAAAAAAAATAATTCAGGAAGATTCTGAGATACATCATCTTCTTTTGCAGTTTGATAAAAGCTTTGTAGATGATGTTCTTGAAATAATGGATCATAAAACTAAATTTCTTTATTTAAGTCAGATTGTTTCAAGTTATATTGATTGTGACAGATTGGATTATTTGCATAGAGATTCATACTATGTTGGAGTTCCTTACGGATTAACAGGTTCAGATAGGATAATTGCATCTTTTGAAATTGATAGGGATAGTAAAAGACTTGTCGTGAATGAAAATATTGGTCTAGATGCAGTGATTCATTATTTACATGCCAGGTATTCTATGTACCAACAGGTCTATCAGCATAAAAAAAATCTTGCATGTGATTTCTTACTTAAAAAACTAATTGAGAGACTTAAAGAAGTTACCTCCAAATCTATACCAGTTGCTTTAAATAACTGGTTGAATATTGATGGTAAGTTACAGAAAAAAAACGATTTAAATTCTTATTTAGATGTTGATGATTTCTTTCTTTTGTCATGTATTCAGAATTTGGCAGAAGATTCTTTATGTGAAAAAATTCTAAAGGATTTGGCAAACCGTTTCACTATGCGAAAGTTGTTTAAATCTATGGAGTTTCGCCATGAGGTGAAAAGGGAAACTATTCTTGAAATAGTTGACAAGTTAAATCTGATTGCAAAAGATAGGGGGCTTGAACCAAATATTTATCTTGGCATTGAGCAATCAGCTTCAAAGCCATATGAACCATATCAAATTACTGATAAAACTGGTAAAGCAATTTTTATAAAACAAAAAAATGGAATGGTAAAGGAACTCTCAGAAGTATCTGGATTAGTAAAGGCATTAAGTCAGGAAAACATTGTCAAAACATGTCTTGTTTTTGCCCCTGAGTTAGAGGATGAAATAACTAATATCAAGGGATTTCAAGAACTTTTCAAATAAAGAGTTTTAAATTATAAGTTATAATAAATTACGAATCTTTTGAATCCTGAATTATTTCGTCTAGTATTATCGAAAGTGAAGGTTTTTCCATAAGCGAAAAACCGGAACATCGTAGATAGTTAACATCTAAAAGCGAAGTGTTTTGTTAAAAACACGGAGCGTTTATATAAAAAGGGCCCATGGCTCAGTTGGTAGAGCGCCTCCCTTGCACGGAGGAGGTCAGCGGTTCGAACCCGCTTGGGTCCATTTTAAACGCCTCGGAACTGCGGAGTTTACCCTGAGCGAAGCGTGAGGGCAGATTCCTCGGCTATTAGGTTCGTCATTTAACATGCTCAGATTTTCGCTCACGGAAAATCTTCGCTTCGAATTTGTGCAAGTGAGTTTTTATAGAAAAAATATTTAAGGAGATATATATGGAAATAGGTTTAAGACAATCCTATGTTTCAGATTTTAAAACTAGGTTTCCTAAAACCGCGGGGTTCTTACAAAATCGTTTAGAAACTGTATATGCAGGGTCATTTGAAGAACTAGGTAGCAAGCCAGATGAGTATAAGTTTCAATTGGACGTTGAGTACTATCCTCAAGAGGAAGAAGATAAGCCTGCTGGAGAATTAATTACTACACCAAATGGAAAAGAACTTTCTGAAACAAGAACACTTTCAATAATTGGTCATTATCCAGGGCGATATGGTGATACAAGGACAGCACTTTTAGTATTAAATCTGACAAAACCTAATGTAGCAGAATTACTCGAAGAAGAAGCTGCTGGTATTAATCCTTTGTTTGAGCAAGTTAAATCTTATCCTCTTGATTCAGTGCCAAAAGAAATCTAAGTTTGATCTTTTCTTTTAATTAAGTACAAAGGAGTACAGAAAATAAATGAGAGTACAAGATCGACTCACAGCATTCAATAATATTAACTGTCACAATGTTGGACAGGTACAAGAATTACCAGCCTCGTATGTAGAGCAAGGTATGTCAGATGCTCTAGAATACAATATTAGTAGAAAAACCAATTTTGTTACATCAACTCTTTCTGTTTATAAGGATTTAGAAGATGGGAGTATATTTAATTTTGTAGCCTTAAATAATAAAATTCAGGGTAATAATAGTAATTTTACAGGAATTGCAACATTTCAATATTCAAGTGGGCATAATAGAGGTTTAGTAGAAATAACTTTGTGGATAGAGGGGAAAAAATCTAAAGGGGTAACAATTAATTCAGGACACAAAGAATTTTTAATACAGACTGGTTATGATTACACAAACATGGCAAACCTGCATTTTAGAGATAAAGAGAACTCATTAATAAAGATAAGAAAAAAATCACGTTTTGACTTTAGAAAATACCCAAGGTTTTAGGACTATATAAAGCTACAATTATTAAGTGCAAATATTCCTCTCACTTTTAATAAGAATCATTCCTTTATATATCCTTATCTTGCTTGGATTTATAGCAAGTAAAAAATTAAATGCAAAAAAAGAAACCATTGCCTCAATATTAATTTATATTATTGTCCCGGTTGTTACTTTTAACAGTGTGGCTACTATAAAATTAACACCTTCTGTGTTGTTGCTTCCTTTGATATTTTTTATTTGTTGTTCTTGTATGTGTCTTTTGTTTTATAGAGTTGGAAAATCTCTCTTTACAGACAATACAAAAAATCTCTTAGCTTTAGCTGCAGGTACAGCAAACACTGGATATTTTGGAGTTCCTGTTGCAATTGAGCTGTTCGGAGAAGGAATAATTGGTTTAATGATTATTTCTATTTTAGGATTTACTGTTTTTGAAAACTCACTTGGATTTTTTATGATTGCAAAAGGAAACTATACTCCGAGAGAAGCATTAACTAGATTATCAAAGCTTCCTACTATTTATGCATTTCTTTTAGGGCTTTTAGTGAATATTGTAGGGATAAATTTTAGTGATGCCTATCTGGGTTTTAGTAAGAATTTTATTGGTACATATGCAATCTTTGGAATGATGCTTATTGGAATGGGGCTTGCAGATATGAAAAGTTTTAAGATAGATATGAAATTTTTGCTATCTACTCTTATTGCAAAGTTTCTAATTTGGCCTTTATTAGTGGGAGCATTAATTTTGATTGATAAAAGCTTCTTGAACTTATTCAATGCTCCAATTCATAAAGTAATGTTTTTGTTATCCATAGTGCCACTTGCTGCAAACTTAGTTGCTTTTTCTACAGAATTAAAAGCACAGCCTGAAAAAGCTTCACTAGCTGTTTTTATCAGTACATTGATTGCACTAGTTTACATTCCATTGTTAACAACTCTTTTGCTCAGTTATTAAGTCTGTAGTATAAGCTAAGATTCGCTTCATATAACTTAAAGATTTTTACTTTAACCTATGTATGAAATTTAAATTATTGCTATTTCATAGCTTTAATTATTAATTTTTAAAAACTTAAATACAATAATAGTAATTTATAGATCAAGAACCCTTGTGGTTTGCAGATTCTGTAGTAGAATAATAACCAAGATAGAACATATTATGATGAATGCCAAAATACTCGTCGTCGATGATGATGACAGCGTGTTAGCTCAAATAGAGAGTGCCTTTGTGCGAACGGGGTACTCATTAATTAAAGCCAAGAACGGAAGATCTGGCTTAGAGCTTGCTCTTAAGGAAAAACCAGACTTAATTGTGCTTGAGGTTTCATTACCTGAGCTAGATGGATTTTCTGTTTGTAAAACTTTACGTGCTGAAGGATATAGTAATCCAATTATCTTTTTAACAAAGAAAGTATCTGAAATTGATGTAGTTATCGGACTAGAGCTTGGTGCTCAGGATTATATGAGAAAACCATTGCAGATTAATGAACTCTTAGCAAGAATTGAAGTTAATTTAAAAAAGAGTAACGAAGAAAGTTCAAAGAAAATTCTTGTTAAAGATTTGGAAATTGATCTTGAAAAAAGAAAAGTAAGATATCGTGGTGAAACACGGGATCTTACTCAAAAAGAATTCCAGCTTTTATATGCACTTGCAAAATGCCCAAACAAAGTTTTTTCCAGAAATGAACTTTTAAATAATGTCTGGGGTTGGTCTCAATATGGTCAGACAAGAACAGTAGATATTCATATTGGATACTTAAGGAAAAAATTTGAAGATAATCCACGAAAGCCTACAATTTTCCAGACTATAAGAGGAGTTGGATATACATTTAATACTGAATAGAAGATCAATTATTTTGAGTAAAAATAAAATTACTATTAAGATCTTAAGTAGGGGCTAGTTAGAACTAGCCCCTACTAGTTTGTTGTTGTTAGAATACACTTCATGCATGGTTTAAGCACAGCATTATTTACCACTTCAATTGTAACTATAGCAATTTTAATTTCAGCTTGCGGTAGTTTAATAATTTCAACTTCAGGAAGACTAATAAGAGTAACTGACATTTGCAGAGGGCTTTGTGAAAAAGCTAAAGTTGAAACAAATCAAACAGAAATTGATCAAATATTTTATCAACTTGAAAAAATTGGACCCAGGATAAAGCTTCTTGAATCAGCACTTACTCTTTTTTATGTTTCAATAAGTTCTTTTACTCTTACTACATTAATCTTATCTATCGATCAAATAGTCCCGAATGATTTGACTACATTTACTCTTGGGACTGGTATTTTAGGTGTTTTGATAATGCCAATAGCTTCAATTTTGCTTGTAATAGAAAGACAATTCACGATGAAGTCAATCTGGCAGGAAATTGATTATGTTAATAAAACCTTTAAGAAGGAACACTAAGTCTCTTATGAAAGAGGTATTAAACAATCAATTTTCTTTGTTCCATCTGTACTTACTAAGTGTGTGTAATCTCCATAAATCCTAGGTGTTTTAAAAAGCATCTTTATAGCGTCAATCATTGGAATGAGTTTGTATCTGCCAGGATAGAGCTTTAAAAGTAATTCCCTTACTTTTGGATAATGAGATGAACTCATTGCTGGAAATAAATGGTGTTCTACGTGGTGCGAAAAATTTGAAAATATTTTATCAACAATCCAGCTATTTTTTAAAGAAAGAGAATTTACCAGGGGATCATCAATATCTCCAGTAAGTGGGGAAAGAAAATGATTTGTGTGAATATAGGACATAGCTATTATATGAGCAATTCCAACAGGCATAAGTGAGACAAAGAAATAGCTTATAAAATTCTGATTACAAACAAACATATAAAGGAATGCCTGGAATGAAAATATTACAAGTAATTCTCCACCAATAAAAAGCCTGTCTCTTTTCTTCTTAAACAGCTCTTGAATTCTCTGATATTTTTTATCTTCTTTTATACTGGCCTTTTTTGCAAGAAGACCATAATACATGGTATTAAAAAAATAAAAGAAAAATCCAAAAGACATGAAAAGCATACTAATCATAGGGTGAAATGCTTCGTCAGAAATCCTCATTCTATAAACAAATTTTTCAATAGCATTTCTTGGTTTTTCTTTTAAAATATAACTTCTATCCGGATCTTCTATGTTTCCTGTAGTTGCATGGTGGAGATTATGAACTCTTTTCCAGAATAATGGTGCAAATAAGTTAAATAATCCTACAGAAAGTCCGAAGATATAAGCTATTCTGTTTGATTTAATAATAGAACCATGAAAAAGATCATGCAGGAAAAAAGTTAGTCCAGCAAGTGAAACTCCCATAAGTGTTGAAATTGTTATTTTTAGCGGTAGAGATGAAATATTAAGTATGGAGAATAATCCAACCAAGTAAACAGTCATTAGAAGTGCATAATGGAAAACATGTTTTATCTCAGGCTTAAAATACTCTTCAGGAAGAAGTTTTGAAAGCACTGTCCTGTAGTCATGTTTTGAGATTAACTTTAACTCTGTGCCATGAGCAAGTACAGAACTTTTGCCTGGTTTTGTTTCTAAATTAACTACCACAATTTACCACCTTTTATTTTTATTAAGGAACAACATTGAAATTTCTTGAAGTAGACATCTTATAAGTCTTACATAAAATCCACAAGCAAATAATTATAAAAAAATAAAACTTCCGGGAAGCTAAATTAAATAAAACCTCCGGGAAGTTATACTTTGTGAGAATTTTGGCTTAGTAGTTATTGTTGTAGTTTCTTTTTTTAAAGCCACCACCACTATCACCGTAGCCACCACCGCCACCACCGTAGTCACCACCACCAGAGAATCCACCACGATCACGATCTCGTCCGCCACCACCTTCAGTTTGCTCTCTAGCAAGACTTACGTTGATTGGCCTGCCTTTTAATTCAGTACCATTTAATGCTTCAATTGCTTGTTGGGCCAAGTTTTCAGTTCCCATTTCTACAAAACCATAACCCCTTGAACGTCCTGTTCTTCTGTCTACAATTACTTTGGCTGAAGTAACTTCGCCATACCCCTTGAATAGATCTTCAAGGTCAAAATCAGTAACTGCAAAAGGCAGATTACCAACAAATAGTTTCTTTGTCATTTATTTATTCCTCTTTCTTAACTAGGTACAGAAAACTTTCGAAAGAGGACTAAGAACTAAAACTTAATACTCTTCTCAAGATCATATAACCTAACACTAAACATCTGTAAAATTAAATCAAACAGATGAAGTAATTATACCACTATTGCAGTAGTGAAGATGGTTCTAGGGAGAGTACTATTGTTTAAGGTCTATTCTTTGCTATTACTTTTAATGCCACATGTATCAGTCTTTTTATAGTAGCAGCTTCTTTCTTTAACCATTTTTTCATAGATTTCATTCAGTTTAGTTTCTGCATAATCGTTTTTAAGAAGAGGGTTAAGGATTTTTGTAGCAGATAAGTTATCAATAATTTTCCTAAATACGTTATATCCGGAAAGGATCTCTCCTTTTGGAGTAACCATGTGAACATCTTTTTCACATTCTTCTTTAGATAGATTGGGGAAAATCTTATAAGCAATAGGATTTCTGTATGAAAGAAATTTAAATTTACCTTCCCAATCAAGTTGCTTTATATGTGTTGTAGCTGAACGGCAGTATGGACAGACGTTATCATAAATTACCCAGTAGTATTTATCTACCTTGTATTTTTGTCTTAGAGAATTTGTTTCACTATTAGTTAAGATTTTTTCTTGAGCTAATGAAGTATTAAAAGAGCTAATAGTTATAAAAAACGTTAGTGATAAAAGTGCTACTTTTAAAAGCTTTGTTAACATCATTTAATTAATCATAATAGATAGATTCATTTCTTAAGAACTTTTTTTATAAATAAGTATTATCTCCTTAATTTAAAATCAAATTTCTTTAAAAATAATTGATGATTGCTAGTATGAGAAAGAATTAATCTAAGAAATATATATTCTTAGATCAATGTTTCTTCTTAATTCACCTTTTATTAAAGTCTTGAGAAAATGAAATTCTTATATTTCTTTAAAAGATTGACTTTTTTTACTGCCTGTATTCTGTCATTATGTGAATAATGTCAAATTTTTAGATTAAAAAATGAAGTCTTATGACTATTAGCTGGAGAATAAAACAATTATAAAGAGTATGAAAGAATAAGCGATAGTGGCTTAGGATTTATCCAGTCCATATGGACTGTTCTAAAAAAGTTTAATGAAATCTTAGTTCAAAATCGGTTTAATTAAAGCTTGGTACGTACAAATAAATGAATAAAAAAACAAAAAATCAAGCTTATAGACTTCTTATATCTTTATCCTTGATATTAATATTTAATCTTCCAGTTATAAACTTATTAAAAACAAATAATACTATTGGGCTATCAGCTCAAGCAAAGTCAAACCACAGAAAATATAATTCAATACTTAATAAAGCTTCAATTAAAGCAAAAGTTTCTGAAACTGCTTTTTGCTCTAGTGGAGTGGCTTCTTGTACAAGTGGTGAAGTTCCTTCATGTACTAGTGGTAATACTCTAACTTGTTCTGGAGACACTGCTCAATGCTGTGACAGTATGTCTATGTGTGACACTATGGTTACTTGCAGTGCTGCATCTTCATCAAGTTCAAGCAGCTCATCATCAGGCGGAAGTAGCTCATCAAGTTCAAGCACCTCATCAGGCGGAAGTAGCTCATCAAGTTCAAGCACCTCATCAGGCGGAAGTAGCTCATCAAGCTCAAGCAC
>JAHFBE010000042.1 GCA_023250205.1 Candidatus Melainabacteria bacterium
AATATCAACACAGGCTGAATAATCAGGCTTAGCTTTGTTTTCCATAATTCCTTTAATTTCTTTAAACTGTCTTCTGACCTCTTCAACTACTTGAGAGGCTGCTTTACCAACAGACTCCATAGCAAGAGCTGCAAATAAAAATGGAATTAGCCCTCCAAGAAACAGACCCACCAATACAAAAGGATCACCTAGATTAAAATCAGGCATATTTCTCCCTAGAAGACTCATATGATCTTTCAATTCTTGTGTATATGATGAAAATAATACTATTGCAGCAAGCCCTGCAGAACCAATTGCATAACCCTTTGTAACTGCTTTTGTAGTGTTTCCAACAGCATCTAATGGATCAGTAATGTTTCTAATCTCTTTTGGTAAGCCCGACATTTCAGCAATACCACCAGCATTATCAGTAATTGGACCATATGAATCAATTGCAACGATAATCCCAGTCATAGAAAGCATAGACATTACAGTAAGCGCAATTCCAAAAATTCCAGCAAAGAAATACGATACTAAAATGCCTAAAGCAATCGTTAAAACCGGTAAGGCTGTTGATTTCATTGACACAGCTAAACCTGCAATTATATTTGTTGCATGACCAGTAACAGAAGCCTGAGCAATAGATCTCACTGGTTTATAATGAGTTGAAGTATAGTATTCGGTAATAATTACGATTAGGGCTGTTACTGCAATTCCTACTAACGAAGCAAGGTACAGGTTGATAACAGGAATTCCCAAATTACTCATGAAGTATTTTGTTGCAGGATAAAAAAGTATTGCAGATATTATACCGCTATAAATAATTCCTTTATACAATGCACCCATAATGTTTTGAGATTTGTCTAATTTAACAAAAAACGAACCAATAATTGTTGTAATAATTGATATTGAACCTAGCAATAATGGATAAATTAATGGATATAAATTACCTTGAGCAATAAATGAATGGAATTCAATACTAGCTAAGAGCATTGCTGCAATTGCAGAGACTGCATATGTTTCAAATAAGTCTGCAGCCATTCCTGCACAATCACCAACATTATCACCGACATTATCTGCTATAACTGCTGGATTTCTTGGATCATCTTCAGGAATACCAGCTTCAACTTTTCCAACCAAATCGGCACCTACATCTGCAGCCTTTGTATAGATTCCACCACCTAATCTAGCAAAAACTGAAATCAAGCTACCACCAAACCCTAGCCCAATTAATGCTCTAACATTTTCACTAACCTGATTTGGATTAATGATTTGCAATATTAAAAAATATCCTGCAACACCTAATAATCCCAATCCAACAACAAGTAAACCCGTTACAAGACCACCTTTAAAAGCAACATCTAGTGCAGAGGATAATCCATTATGCGCAGCTTGAGCACATCTTACATTTGCTCTAACTGAAACATTCATACCAACATACCCAGCTAAAGCACTAAAGAATGCACCAATAACAAAAGCAATTGCAGTATATAACCCAAGTGTAAAGTACAAGAGAACAGTTAATAAAATGCCTACTAGAAAAATGGTCTTATACTGCCTATTTAAATAAGCACTGGCTCCATCCTGGATTGCTTTTGCAATTTCTTGCATTTTACTGTTACCAGCATTTAAGCCAATAATCCACTTACCTAACAATAATCCAGTTACAATAGCCAAAATAGAACTACCAATTATTCCATATAAAAGCAATTTATCCATTTTTTTCTCCTACAAATGCCACCCTTGAATTAAAATAAGATCTAGCATTATTACATTTCCTGAGATATGATAACTATTTACTAAGCTTCAAACAAGTAAATAATTGCAAATGTAACAAGCAAAACAATATAAAGAACAAAATAAAATGAGTACAAGAACACCACTTAGAAGAGACCTTGCAGATCTTAAACAAAAAGTTTATATTTTAGGTGAAAAATGTATTGAAATCTCAGATTTGTATAACACACTGCTTGACTCGTATTCAGATAATCTTGAAGCAAGACTAATTGACTTATCAAAAGAAATAAAAAAAGAAACCAAAGAGCTAAATGATCAATGCTTTCTTGTACTAACACTTCAACAGCCAATGATTAAGGATTTAAGATTTGTTATTGGCTCATTACAAATAGTTCTCAACTTAGAAAAATCGACAGAACAATATACTTCAATAATTTCTTTATTATCAGGGATTTCAATAATTAAACCTGAGTTGAAAGAGAATTTAAAAAAAATGTCCGATATAGTTACAACCTTATTAAGAACAAGTTTGACATTATATTTATCATTTAATTTAGACCTTGGAAAAGAAACATCAAAGTTGTTCTCTGAAATTAATTATATGCACGACATTTTGTACAAGCAAATACTTAAAGAATTAGCAGTAGAAACTGGGGAAAAAGCTCAGATTGAAGCTCAACTTCTAGGAACGATAAGATCTCTTGAAAAAGTTTCTGATATTGTTACCAATATAATTGAGCAAGTTCACTATATTATTGTCGGAAAAACAAACGGTTAAAACATTGGTTTAAATACTTGTGTCTTAAATGGATTATTAGAGATTTGTTCAAGAGGTTCACTCAAAGACTTTCCATTTTTGTTAATACTTAAGCTAAATTTGTTTCCCATTTCAACTATAACATCATCCCTTAGCCACGCACCTGGTTGTAAATTATATAAACGCCCCTCAAATTCAGTACCCATAGCAAGTTCTCTAAATAACTTCACAGCTCTCTCTGCAATAGGTTTAAAATATGTTCTGATTTTTGTAGCTAAACTATCAACATTTTCTAGATCAACAAAAAAGACCGGATCGGATGGCTCCGAGAATTCAATAATAACAAAATCAAAATCCCCTTCTTCACTTAAATGTAGTAACCACTGAGCTCTAACCATATTTAAAAGCTTTAAAAATTCCTTATATTCTTTAACTGAAAATTTTAATTTATTAGGAGTATCAGACAAAAGATCTAAATCCAATGTCCAATTTTGCTTATAACAAGAAGCTTCATATGAAAAAGTGTTTGCTATTGATGTTAATGATGCAATTGGTTCAAGTCCAAAAGGAGATTTACTAGCTCTTTTAGCATAAGCACCTCCTTGAATTAAGAAATTCCCTGTATACAAAAGTTTTGGTAAATTGTTTTCATTTACATAAATTGCCCATGATGATTTGTAAATATTATTAGACAGATAGAAGTTTTTTAATGTTGGAAAACTGATTTTAATTTCTGACTCATCAATGCCCATTCCATAAGAAAGCATTGACCTTAACAAGGTGATTTGCTCTTCTAAATAGCCTAAAGAAGGGGATTGAGGTATTTCATTTTGCTCTAATTGGCCCATAATTTAACTTATAAATTAGCTTACTTGATAAGTCTAACCAAATGGTTAAGATCGATATCATTCTTACAAGAAAGGTTAAAGATTGGGATAAGAGCCAGTAATTTGAAAGGGATAGCACTGAAGATAATAGGTTTATCTCGAATAAAATTCCACAATTAATCTTTCATTTACTATAACTGGAACCTGATTTCTATTTGGGACCTGTAATAATTTCCCTTTAAATTGTTCTTTTTGGACAGAAATATATTCTAAAACCTGAGGGGTATTTTTTAAAGATGATTTTACAACTTCATTATTTCTAATATCTTCTTTCAATGATAGTTCTGTACCAGGCTTAACGATATACGATGCGATATCAACAACTTTCCCATTTACTAATACATGTCCGTGATTAACTAATTGCCTTGCAGCAGGTAATGTCGGAGCAAAACCCATCCTATAAACTAAATTATCTAATCTCGTTTCTAATAGCTGAATGAGCACTTCACCAGTAGGTCCTTTTAGTTTAATTGCTTTTGCAAAATACTTTCTAAACTGTCCTTCTGCAACACCATAACTATGTTTAAGCTTTTGTTTCTCTTGTAACAAAAGCCCATATTCTGAATTCTTAGATCTTTTTAATCCATGCTGTCCTGGCGGGTATGGCCTTTTATTTATTTCAAAATTAGGCATCCCAGAAAGTAATTCACCATACTTTCTAGAAAGTCTATCCTTTGCATCTGTGTATCTCAAAAATTTACTCCAATTAAAAAATTGACAAGGTTAATAATATATCATAATTAAAAGCAAACTAAAACAATTCAATTAGTAGATACGAAAAGTCTTTCTAGTGCAAAAGCATAAATAAGTTTAAGTGCTTTCTTTTTACTTCGTCTTCATCACTTTTTTGAATTACAGCACCATTCTCCAGGGACAAATCAATATATTTAATTAAGTAAGACTTCTTTTTAATTTGAGTCAATATATCATTTAATTTTTGGATTTTCTCAAGCATTTTTATATCAATATATCCAACATCAATTTTTATTGAATTATCTGTATAGATTTCCAAAGTATTACCATCAGTGATAAAAAATCTCTGAATTTTTATCTGGAGAGTTTTATTAAAGTAATCCAAGACCTCCTTAAGTATCAAGAGAGTTGATTCAGTAAGAATATTTTTATTATTTGATGAAAGTAAGGTTAAATCTGCCGGCAACAAATTTAAATCAATTGAATTAGAGTGAACTTGCTTACCACTATTAGTTACAAATATTGCACTGTTTCCCAAAACAATCTTTCCCCAAAGGAAATTTTCTTTCACAATAACGACTATCTTATATTCAGGATACAAATATTTTCTTATAAAAACATCAGAAAGCAATGGACAAGCTAGAAGTAAATTTCTGGTTATCGCTTTGGGTGAAATCAAGAAGAAATTTTTACCCGAAAGTTCTTTATTAACTAGCTGAAAGATATAATCACTTTTAATAAGATTAGTTTTATATATTTCAACCTTTGGAGACTTCTGAGATGGGATTTGCAAGAAAAGATACAATAGAACAATAAAAGATAAAGACAAAACAAAAAAGAAAAATTTTCGAACAGAATTCCTTCTTTCTCTATATTGTTTTCTCCTTAATAATAGATTCGTTTCAAAATTCATTCTAATTTCACATACATAGACTTGGATTTAAATTAAATTGTCCCGTATAAACAAATGCTGCTGGTCCATTTAGGAAGACATGATTAGTACTCATATCTAAAGATATTTTTAAAGGACCTCCTGGAAGATTTACTACTGCTGTATTTTCTGACAAGTTATTTGTAATAGCCGCAACCAATACAGCACATGCTCCGGTTCCACATGCAAGTGTAGGACCACAACCCCTCTCCCATACTTTACAGTTAATTTCATTCTTAGAAACAACATTTACAAATTCAACATTTACTCCATTTGGGAAATTGGAATGTTTTTCTATCCTTGAACCATAATAATTGAGATCTTCCTCACTAATTTCATTATCCCCAAAAATCACACAATGAGGGTTTCCTACCTCAACATAAATATATTTAAGTATTTTAGAATCAATTATTATTTCTTGTAAATTTCTATTTGGTACTATTGGGAGCCCCATATCAACAGTAATTGTTCCATCAGATTGAATTGATGGTTTTATAATACCTGCTTTAGTAAGAACCGAAAATTGAGATTCATCAGTGAATCCCTTCTCAAAGACATATTTAGCAAAACATCTCATCCCATTTCCACACATTTCAGCATCACTTCCATCAGAATTATAGTAGTTCCATTGAAAGTCAGCATCCCTTGTACTAGAAAAATCAACAATAATAAGACCATCTGCTCCAATCCCACAATGGCGATCGCAGAGAGTCTTAGCCAAATACTTATCATTAATATTGCTTGGAAGATGTCTTCTTTCAATTAATACAAAGTCATTTCCAAGTCCATGCATTTTTTCAAAAGGTAGAATATAGACAGTCATAATGATAATTTTACAGCAAATTAACCATTTTAATTAGAAAGAACTTAAATGACAAGTTCTTGTATCAAGAGTAACAATTTTTCCAATTGGAACAGTATAATTTTTTACACCATGACCAATAGGAAAATTAAAGACCGTTGGAATCTTGTACTTTAATACCTTATCTTTCAACAAATCAACAATTTCTTTATTGTTTTTAAACTTGCATTTGTAAAAACCAGAAAAAATCAAACCATTTACCTGATTGAATATACCCGACAAAGCTAGTTGAGTTAATAAGCGATCAATCCTATATGGCTCTTCATAGCAATCTTCTAGAAATAGAATGGAATTTTTAAAACTTGGAAGATATTCACTACCAATCATAGAAGAAATAACAGTTAAATTCCCTCCAAGTAATTTCCCCTGAGCATTTCCAGAAGAGATTGAAACCGCATCAGATTTATTAGAATATGAAAATTTAAACTTTGGTTCATTAAGTAACTTCCACATGTTTTTCTCGGAACTATTTTCAAGTGGTTTTCCTTGATTGTCAAGGAATTTGTTTCCCAATAATGGTCCATGAAACGTTAATAAATTTGACTCTTTATAAAATGAAAGGAGCAAAGCTGTAATATCGCTATAGCCTAAAAGAATTTTTTTATGTTTTTTAATTAAATCAAAATCAATGGAATCTAAAAGTCTTAAACAACCATATCCACCTCTTAAACAAAATACAGCATCAACAGATTTATCACTCCAAAAATGATGCAAATCTGCAAGTCTTTCTTTATCAGAACCAGACAGGTATTTATATCCATTTGTTTTAGAAATCAGAGATTTTCCAATTTTAACTTTATATCCAAGTTTCTTTAAATACTTTACAGTAAGCTCTACAGGCAAAAAATTATCCAAGCTACCTGCTGGACAAATTAGACCAATTGTTGAATTCTTTGTTAATGACTTTGGTAAATAAGTTATCATTTAAAATATAAAGGGAAATAATGACTGTAAATTCAAAACCTCTAATTTTAAATGGACGACTAGTTGCGGATGAAGTTCAAAAAAATATCATTTCTGAAATTGAGATTTTAAAATCACAACAAAAAAGAGTTCCAGGGCTTGCCGTAGTATTAATAGGAAACGATCCTGCAAGTCAGATCTATGTAAAGAATAAAGATATTGCTTGTAAGAAACTCGGTCTCTATTCTGAGGTACATAACTTACCTTCCACTATATCTGAAAGTGAAGTTCTAAACCTTATAAGCTCTTTAAATTTTAATAATAAAATTGATGGGATCTTAATTCAGCTACCATTACCAAATCACTTAAATAAAGAAAAAATACTTGATTCAATAGATCCTACAAAAGATGTTGACGGATTACATCCCTATAATCTTGGCAAATTAATGAGAGGAGATAAAACTCTAACCCCATGTACTCCTCAAGGAGTAATTGAAATACTAAAGCATTACTCAATAAATATTAGTGGTTGTTCAGCAGTAGTAATAGGAAGATCAATACTAGTAGGAAAGCCTGTGTCAATACTTCTAGCTAATGAAAATGCTACAGTAACAATTGCACATAGTAAGACAAAAAACATTGAAGAAGTTGCAAAGAATGCTGACATTTTAATTTCAGCAATTGGTAAGCCCAAATTAATTACTAAAAACTGGATTAAAGATGGTGCAATTATAATTGATGTAGGAATAAACAGACTTCAAGAAAACGGTGTTAACAAGCTAGTAGGAGATGTAGATTTTGAGAATGTTAACCAACTCTGCAAAGCAATAACCCCTGTTCCTGGAGGAGTTGGACCAGTAACAATTGCAATGCTTATGTCTAATACTTTAAAAGCTTACAAAGAAAGAATGAGCAAATGATATCTGGATTCTGGCAAAAATGTGGTTTTTGGTCAAATGAGTTAATTCAAAAATGGAAGAATAATGAAGACTGGATTTGGTTTCATGCTGTTTCAGTTGGCGAAATAAATGCAATATGGCCTTTAGTAAAATCCTTAAGAGAGAAAAAAGACTCTTATGGATACATGATTTCAACCACGACTAATGCAGGATTTAATCGCTTAAAACAACTAACAAATAATACAAATATTTTTATTTTCTATTTTCCGTTTGACCTTCCTTGGATAGTTAAATCATTACTTAATAAAGTAAATGTAAAAGCATTAATTATTGCAGAAACAGAGATATGGCCAACTGTTTTATCTGAATGTGAAAGAAGAAATATCCCGACAATCTTAACAAATGCAAGGCTATCAGATAGATCATTTAAAAATTACAAAACATTTAAATTTTTCTTTAAGGGAGTAATAAATAGATTTTCTGAGGTGCTTAGCCAATCAGAGAGTGATTCACATAAGTTCAAGGAGCTTGGCTTAGAAAAGAGTAAATTAAAAACACTAGGCAACATTAAATTCTCTATTGATGAGAATCTGAACAACAAGCAATCAGATTTTATAAGGGCAAAGAATACCGATATCAAAATCATTTTTGCTAGTACGCATGATGGTGAAGAAGAAATTGCAGTAAACGTGTACAAGAATTTATTACACGAATATAAGAACATACAATTAATAATTGCACCAAGACATATTGAAAGAGTTCAACAAATAAAAAAAATAATATCTAGAAATAGCTTCCATCCTGTTTTAAGAACAAGTAGTGATAAAATAATTTCAAGCAATGAAATTCTGGTTTTAAACACTATTGGTGAGCTTGTAGATTTTTATAAGATTGCCCAAATAACCGTTCTTGGTGGCACATTCACGAAAATAGGTGGACACAACATAATTGAACCTGTAAGAGCCGAATCATATACAATTATTGGACCATACAATTATAAGATTCGGGAATTAACTGCTTTATTTAAAAATGAAGACGCTATTGTACAAGTTAAAGATGTTTCTGAATTAGAATATAGACTAAAAGAAGCTATATCAAACAAGGAGTTAAGAGAAACAAAGATTAGAAACGGTAAAAGAATAATAAAAAGAAATCAAAATGTACTTAAAGAGACTACAGAACGAATTATTTCCTACTTATAAAAAAATAAGAAACATTTTTTTTATAAAATTACTCCTAAGATTTATCTCGGTAATCTATCTTATTTTATACAAATCAAGAGCTCTGCTTTATAGAGTTGGAATTTTAAGAACCTACAAACTCCCAATAAAAGTTATAAGCATTGGCAATTTAACTTGTGGTGGTACCGGAAAAACACCTCTAACAATTGAGCTAGCTAAACATTTAACAAAATCAGGGTTAAAGGTTGCTGTTTTATCGAGAGGTTATAAAAGGAAGTTTGATAAAAGAGAGAATGTACTAGTTAGGGACACTGAAGAGATCTTGGCAGACTATGAACAAAGTGGAGATGAATCATATTTAATAGCAAAAAAACTTACAAAATCTATTGTTTTATCTGGGACAGATCGTATAAAAGCTTCAAATTCAGCTTATAAACTTGGAGCTGATGTTGCAATAATCGATGATGGTTATCAATATCTTAAATTATATCGTGATAAAAATATTTTAATTCTTAATGGTAAGGATCCATTTGATAATAGATTCTTGCTTCCCGCAGGTGAGCTTAGAGAACTTCCAGAGTCAATTCGACGTGCAACATCAATTGTTCTATCTAACCCAACAGATCCTGAAATAAAATCATCACTAATAAGTGAAATAAACAAATATTCTCCTGATATTCCAATTGTTGAAATGTACTATAGTGTAAAAAAATTAAGAGGGATAAATCTCATCAAAAGTATTGACATTAGTCAATTGAACAATAAAATGGTAATTGCATTTTCGGGAATTGGAAGTCCAAAGTCATTTGAAGAGAATTTAACTGCTAATGGATTAAAGATCTTAAAGCACTTTATCTATAACGATCATCATGATTATGCTTTAACAGAGCTTTCAGATGTAATAGATTTTGCATTAAAAAACAATATTGAAGACATAATAACAACAGAAAAAGATACTGTAAAAATAGAGAATATGTGCGAGGGAGCTCCTGTAACATTCTGGGAAACATCGTTAGAGATTAATTGGAATGTAGAAAACCCTTTTGAACTACTAGTATAATTCAACAGATCTAATATGACTGTATTAAAAGATGATCAATTACTTGCTCAGACTTAATTACACCTGTTTTAACCTTATACTCCAAATCTGAAACATATGAAATCATCTGAAGTAAACGGTCCAAAGAAACATTTCTTACCTTCTGAGCTTCCTTTTCTAGTCTGTATGAGTTTATATTTAGTATTTGTGAGATCTGATAAATATCGATATTGCGAGAAAAATAAGATTTTATATTAATTGCAGTCCTAATTTTATTTTGCAGAACAGCTAAAAGATACAGAGGAGATTCATATTTAGAAAGTCCTGAAGAAAATTTAACAATATCAATATTTTCACAAGCAATTAAACAATCAAACATATCATCTACATTTAAATCAACATTAAACAAAGATTTAATTACATTTAACTCAACTAAATTATTAGGAAGAATAAAAAGCTGCAGCAATTGTAATTCTGAGTTCAATTTACCCAGATTTTCTTTAACATGATCAATGTATAGACCCAACGCATCACTTGAAAAAGTAAGCCCATAAGCCTTTGCAGAAGACACAATTCTATCCCTAATAGCATCAGCTTGCCAAGGAAATAGCTTGTTAATTTCTTCAATAGAAGCCCGAGGTTTCAATGAAAGGAAGAGATTAGAACTAATAATTTTTTTGACAGTAACCTTATCCATTTTTTCAGAAAATAACACAAGAATTAAATTTTTAGTTAATGAAAGAGTTGAAATAAACTGGATAAATTTATCAGTAGCTTTATCAAGCTGATTGAATACCCTCATATTCATTTCAACAAGACATAAAGAATTACTGTTAAATAAAGAGAGATTAATTGCTCGATCATAGAAGTCAGAAATATCATCTAATTTAGACAAGAAAAAAGATTCGATTTGTAAATCCTTAGCCTGAGCAACTTTTAATTTATTTATTCGAGACTGAATAGCCTCATAATCAGAACCATAAAGAAAAAAGATATTATTCATTAATTAGATACTAATGAGTGATATTCAAGTTCAAGTGCCTCTGCAACTACTTGATGAACAACAGATCCTTTATGAACATTAACGCCTTTTTGCAAAGCTGGATCATTTTCAACTGCCTTATAACCATTACTTGCAAGCTTAATTACATAGGGCAAAGTAGCATTTGTCAGTGCAGTAGTACTTGTAATTGGGACAGCACCAGGAATATTTGGTACCGCATAAACAGAAACATTTTCGATTTTTATGATAGGTTCAGAATGTTTTGTATGTTTAACTCCTTCAACACAACCACCTTGATCAATGGCAACATCAACAACCACTGAACCCGGCTTCATCTTTGACATAATATCCTTAGTAATTAACCTGGGAGCTTTAGCACCAGTAACTAAAACAGCTGAAATAACTAAATCCGATTTTATCAAAAGTTCAGAAAGCTTGTGCTGAGTAGAATATACCGTTTGAAGTCTACCGTTAAAATAATCATCTAATTCTCTTAAACGTTTTAAATTATTATCAAGGATATAGACTTTAGAACCTAATCCTATAGCCATTTTTGCAGCATTTATCCCAACTGTACCACCACCAATGATAACTACATTTGCAGGCTCAACACCAGGAACTCCACCCAAAAGAATACCTTTACCACCAAAATATTTTTCAAGATGATGTGCTCCAATTTGAACAGACATTCTCCCTGCGATCTCACTCATAGGAATAAGAAGTGGTAAGGATCTATCAGGCAATTCAATCGTTTCATAAGCAATGCAAGTAGCTTTAGACTTACACAAATCCATAGTAAGGTTTTTATCAGCAGCTAAATGCAAAAAAGTAAATAAAATCTGAGATGATTTTAAATATTTACATTCATATTCTAGGGGTTGCTTAACTTTTAGAATCATTTCAGCAGCATCAAATATATCTTCAGGTTTTTGCAATATTTTTGCACCCGCATCAATATAGTCTGAGTTGGAAAAACTGCTTTGAAGTCCTGCATTGTTTTCAACATATAGAGTATTTCCAAGACTGACCAAGGCATGAACACCTGCAGGAGTTAAAGCAACTCTACATTCTTGATCAAGAACTTCTTTTGGTACTCCAATCTTCATAATGAAGCATTATAAAACAATTACATACGAATGTCATAAAAAGATAAATACTAAAAAGTCTTAAGCAATTTCATCTTTTCTTTTATCTAAAGGTAATTCAACGACTTCTGCCTTGGCTCTATCCTCAACCATTTGTTTAGTAATACAGACTTTCTTAATATCTTGTTTCGAAGGAACTTCATACATAATATCTGTCATAATTTCTTCAACGATACTTCTTAAACCTCGAGCACCCATTTTTCTTTTAATTGCTTCCTTAGCAATGCAATTTACTGCTTCCTGTTCAAAGAGCAACTCAACATTATCTAGTTTCAATAATTGTTGATATTGTTTAATAATTGCATTTTTAGGTTCAATCAAGATTCTTTTAAGAGCAGCTTCATCAAGCAAATCAAGAGGTGCAATTACAGGGATTCTTCCAACAAATTCTGGAATTAATCCAAATTTCAACAAATCATCAGGTATTAAATACTTAAATTCTTGAGAAGCTTTAACCTCGCGTTCAATTTGAGTTAATGGTTTAGATCCAAATCCAACACCTCGATTTTTATTCAATCGAAGTTCAATGATTTTCTCTAGTCCAACAAAAGCACCACCTACTATAAACAAAATATTTGATGTGTCTATTTGTATAAATTCCTGATGTGGATGCTTTCTGCCACCTTGAGGAGGGACATTTGCAGTCGTCCCTTCAATCATTTTTAATAATGCCTGTTGTACTCCTTCTCCTGAAACATCTCTAGTAATTGATGGGTTTTCTGATTTTCGAGAAATCTTATCAATTTCATCAATATAAATAATTCCTCGTTCAGCTTTTTTTACATCATAATCAGAAGCCTGATAAAGTCTTAAAAGTATATTCTCAACATCTTCACCAACATATCCGGCTTCAGTAAGAGTCGTAGCATCAGCAACTGCAAATGGAACATTCAATAGTTTTGCAAGAGTCTGCGCTAGAAAGGTTTTTCCACATCCTGTTGGACCTGCTAATAATATATTTGACTTTTGAATTTCTACAGAGTCAGTATCTTTGTCTTTTGATTCTAAATTATGGTTAATTCTTTTATAGTGATTATAAACAGCAACAGATAAAACTCTTTTTGCAGCATCCTGTCCAATAATATGCTGATCTAAATATGCTTTTATATCAACCGGTTTAGGTATTTCCGATATAAGTGGAACAGAAGGTTCTTTTGATTGTCCTTGGTTTTGTGAGCTTGAATCAAAAAGTTCTTCATCAAGGATTTCATTACATAAATCGACACACTCATCACAAATATAGACCCCAGGCCCAGCAATAAGCTTTTTTACCTGATCTTGTGTCTTTCCACAAAACGAACATTTCAATCTACTGTCATCATGTTTAGCCATAAAAATCAATCTTGTACTTGCTTAAAAAGACTGTTCATACAACTAATATAGTTCCAATCCGAGACTATTATCTAACAATCAATTGTATAAATAAATTTTATTAAGCTAAAGGGTAATTATACACCTGATAATAACTTAATAATATTAAAACTATAAATAGTATCTATATACCAAAGATATTCAATATAAATTACAGAGAATATATCTAATTATACGGATGCTAAAGAAGTTGGTTTTTCTTTAGCATCACTTAACTTAACGATTACTTGATCAATAATTCCATAAGTTTTAGCTTCTTCAGCAGTCATTATGAAATCTCTATCTGTGTCCTTTTCAATTTGCTTAACAGGTTGCCCAGTATGGGAAGCCATAAGCTCATTTAATTGCTTCTTTATTCTCAATATTTCTCTAGCTTGAATTTCAATATCGGTGGCCTGACCTTGTGCTCCACCCAATGGTTGATGAATTAGAATTCTGGCTCTTGGCAAAGAAAGTCTTTTTCCTTTTGCACCTGCACATAATAAAAAGGCACCCATACTTGCAGCCTGACCTAAACATATTGTAGAAACCTGAGACCTTACATGCTGAATTGTGTCATAGATTGCTAATCCTGCAGTAACAGAACCTCCTGGTGAATTAATATAAAGCATAATATCTTTTTCAGGATCTTCCGAATCTAACAACAAGAGTTGAGCAACTATAACATTTGCAACATTGTCATCAATGGGTGTCCCTAAAAACACAATTCTCTCTCTAAGTAATCTTGAAAAGATATCAAATCCTCTTTCTCCACGAGGTGTTTGTTCAATAACATATGGCACATAATTATAAGCACTATGATCTATTTTCGATTCAACCAAATATTTATTTAAATCTGCATTTTTCACTTTATATTCCCCCCAAGGTTAATTACATAATTTATATGATATCCAGATTAACATATAAATTAAATTTTATTCTGGAATGTCTTTTGTTACTTCCTCTTTCCAAACAGCCTCATTGTTCTTCACAAGAAAATCTACGGCTTTATTTCTAAGCAAAACGAATTCAACCATATTTACAAACTTTTTATCATTTGATAAATGCTTATATTTATCTCCAAGCTGTAATATGCGATTTTTAACTTCTGTATCTACTTCATTTTGCGCTACAGTTAAAGTTTCCTTTCTAATAATAGTAGTTAAAATTAGATCTATTGAAATTCTCTTGTTAGCAGCTTCTGTTGCTTTATCCAACAATTCTTTATTCTTTGAATCTTTCTTAAAATCATCCCATTTAGCACCATCTTTTTCAGCATTACGTTTAATGTCTGCCAAAAGATAATCAATTTCTTTCTCAAGCATTCTGGGAGATATTTGAAAATCTGAATTTTTAATTATTTCATCAACCAACTTGTTTTCAAATTCCTTTTGATTATGAGTGTCTTGAATAGATTTCATTTGTAAGATAACTTGTTCATTTAATTTTTCAAGACTTTCAATTCCAACTTTCTTAGCAAGCTCATCATCTATTTTGGGCATTACTTTTTCTTCTATTGAGTTAACTTTAACTTTAAAAGTAGCACTTTTACCCGAGAAATCTTTTGCATAATTTTCAGGAAATGTTATTGATATTTGCTTTTCTTCACCAATTGCCTGCCCTTGTAATTTTTCAACAAACTCAGGCAAAAATTTATCATTTTCCAATAAAACCTGAAAGTTCTCGACTTTCCCACCTGGGATATCTGAACCATCATCAAATTTTCCATCAAAGTCAAGATTAACCAAGTCACCTTGCTTAAGTACTCTATTAGTAATTTTTTGAAAAGAAATAAAATTTAAAGATAATCTATCTAAGGTTTTTTTTATAAAAACGTCCTGATCATAAATCAACTTCTTAACGTTTGTTTTGAGATTTTTATATTTGCCTAGTTTAACTTCAGGTTTTAATTCAACAAGAACTTTAAAAACCAAAGGTTTTCCTGGTTGCAGCTCATATGATGAGACTTCAAGAACTTCTACAATGTCCAATTTCTCTTGCTCTGATGCATTTAAAAGTAAATCACTGAAAATACTTTCAAAAGCCTTTTGAGAAATAAATGCAGCTCCAAACTTCTTTTCAACAATATCTTTTGGAACTTTACCTTTACGAAAACCCGGGAAATCAATATTGTTCGAAACATCTCGCAATGCAATAGAATACGCTTTATCAGATATATCTGAAGGAGCTTCGATTGACAACTCAACTTCACTTCCAGTTTCCTTTGGTGCTTTTGATATTTTTAATTGCATTAATTTCATAGTTTTATTCAGAATATTTAATTAATATCTCCCCATCATCAACTTTTTCTAAACGGTCTTTAACTAAAGATTTAAAACCATCTGACGATTTATAGTATTTTACTTTACTTTGTATATTAATATTTTCACCAATTAGTTCATTTAAAGAACTTTTATATATGTAATTATCTTTAAAACAAGTAAATATTTTACTTAAATTTACAAAGAATGTATTTGTAACAGGTACAAATAATAAGCAAACAAACAAAACCCAAAATACTTGTTTATAATTTAACTCTTTAATCATACGGTTATTGACTTAGTTACAACAGGAAAGATTCTAGTATCTCTTAATTAATATTACAATCAATAATTGAAGCACCCCAGGTTAAACCAGCACCAAATCCAATTAATAACATTTTACAGGGTGATTTAATTCTTTTACTTTTAATTCCGTCAACTATAGCAAGTGGAATACTAGCAGCAGAGGTGTTTCCAACATTCTGAATATTCGAAAGAACTTTACTCTTCGGGATGTTTAATCTCTCGGAAACAGCATCAATAATTCTTTGATTTGCCTGATGCAAAACAAGGCAATCAATTTGATCGATCGAAAGATTAACTTTATCCAAGATTTGATTTGTAATCTCTGGAACCACTCGCAAAGCAAATTGATAGATAGCTTTTCCATTCATCTTTACAAAATTTGGACTAATTTGATTTTTAAATTGTGAGAATGTAACATTTTCATTATCCAGAGTGAGATCAAGTTTAGTATCAGATTCAGAACGTAATATAAAACCCATCAGTTCATCATCCTTTGCCATACAACTGCTCATAACAACAGAACCAGCACCATCACCAAATAGAACAGCAACTGACCTTTCGTTCCAATCCAAGAATCTGGAATGAATATCAACACCAACTAATAAGATGTTTTTATACTGCCCTGTATAGATAAACTGAGATGCCGTTGCAATGCCAAATATAAAGCCAGAACAAGCTGCCGACAAATCAAAACATGCAGCGTTAGAAGCACCAAGCAAACCTTGGAGCATACAGCTCATGGACGGATACAATTTATCTGGAGTAGCCGTAGAAACAATAATAAGATCAATAGCCTTGGGATCAATCTTAGCTTTATTCAAAGAATCTTTAGCAGTCTGGAGAGATAAAGATAAGCCACTTTCTCCATTATCAACGACACGCCTTTCTTTAATACCTGTTCTTGTGTAGATCCATTCATCAGTAGTATCAAACAGTTTTTCAAGATCGGTATTCTTAACAACCTTTGATGGTAATGCTCCAGAAAAAGAAAGGAATTTTACACCGTAATTTTTTTGCATTTATTTATTTTCTTTTAACTTAAACAACAAAGTCAATTTTATTATTAATTAAGATTCATTGTCGACTATTCAATTACTTATTAGCATAATTTTTAATCATATTTTCAATTAATTTTATAACATTTGCTTCTGAAGCATCTTTTGCAACTCTAACAGCATTTTTAATAGCTATATGCTTAGAACTTCCATGCGCTATAACACAAATACCTTTAACCCCCAATAATTGTGCTCCACCAAATTCAGAGTAGTCAATTCTCTTTTTTAGTCTATAAAAACTGTCTTTAGCTAATAATGCTCCCAATTTGCTTTTAACATCTCTATTAAGTTCTTCCCGAAGCATTGAAGTAACCATTTTAACAACACCCTCAGCTGTTTTTAAGAAAACATTGCCTACAAATCCATCACAGACACAAACATCGCATATACCATCAGGGACATCGCGACCTTCAACATTACCAATAAAGTTAAGATTTGGTTCACTTGATAAAAGTTGATAGGCATCTTTAACAAGAGTACTACCTTTTCCAGGTTCTTCTCCAATATTTAAAAGACCCACTCTTGGTCTGTCTATCTTAAATAAGGCTCTTGATAGAGCGGTTCCCATAATGGCATTTTGAAAAATATATTCGGGAAGAGACTCAACATTAGCTCCAGCATCAGCAAGAATAGCTGGTTTAATTCTTGTAGGAATTACAGCAGCTATACAGGGTCTCTCAATACCTTCTATTCTTTTTAATATAAATAATGCCGCTGCTGCTGCTGCACCAGTGCTACCAGCAGCAACAACTCCGTTAGCCTTTCCTGAAGCAACCTGATTCATTGCAACGGCAATCGAAGAATTGGGTTTTTTTCTTACTGCAGTAGCTGGTTGTTTTTCACCCATGTCTATAACATCATCAGCCGGTATCACCTCGATAGAGAGGAAGTCTGTATAATGCTTTTTTAATTCCTGCCTTATTATGTTTTCAGGACCAATTAATTGTATGTTAACACTGTACTCTCTCGCAGCTAATACTGCCCCATGAACTATCTCATGTGGTGAATGATCCCCTCCCATGGCATCAACTGCAATCGTTGTCATTTATAATTCTGCAACTAGGGGGCCTATACCAAAGTTACATTTCCTCCAGCTATAATTATCATTAAACTCAATTATTATTAATCAAATCCCTTATATTATAAAGGCATTTAAATGTGTAATTTATAATTTTATTTTAAAATTTATGATTCAGCACTAACCCTGATTATGCTGTAGCTTTTTTACGCTTTTGTATAGCTTTTACGTATTCTCTGCCATTATAAAAACCACATGCTCCACATGCATGATGTGATACTGCCGGTTCACCACAATTTGAACATTTGGACATGCTTGGCATAAAGGCTATCCATTTTGCTCTACGTTGATGTTGTTTTCTATGCGATGTTTTTTTCTTTGGACAAGCCATAATATTTCCTTTTAATTAAGCTCAGTTATTTTAACAGCAATTATAGGCATATTGCAAGTTAAAATAATGATTGTATTATGATACATGTTAAGAAACAATTGAAATACAAATAAAATGGCGAATCTACTATTTGAAATCGGATGTGAAGAGCTCCCTCCAAGCTTAATAGAAAACCTTACTCAACAGGTTTTAGAAAACATTATTAAAGGACTTATTGATAATAATATCTATTTTAATAAGGAAGACATAAAGACCTTTAATACTCCAAGAAGAATAGCTATCTATATTTCAGAGATTCCTTTAGAGCAAAATTTAGAATCCATTGAAGTTAAAGGACCTCCTTTCAATAATGCTTTTGATAAAGAGGGTAATCCAACTCAAGCCGCAATTGGATTTGCAAAAAAATATAATCTTGAGCCTAAAGATTTAACAAAAAAAAAGATAAACAATATTGATTATCTTTTTGCCACCACTACAACTGGAGGAAGAAAGACTAAAGATGTTTTAAGCGAAGTTTTATACCACTCAATAAAAAACACTACTGGCGATAAATATATGAAGTGGGGGAATAATGAAGAAAAGTTTTCTAGACCTATTAAATGGATATTATCGCTTTTAGGCAATGAAATTATTGATTTAACCTATACAAAAATAAAAAGTTCAAATAAAAGCTATGGACATCGATTCTTTAATAAGAATAATCCAATAGAGTTCCACAACTCGTCTGAATACGAAAAGAAACTTTTAGAATACAAAGTAATCGTTTCTTCAGAAGACAGAAAACATAATATTATAAGTCAAATAGAGAAAGTAGCAAATAGCATCAATACTACCCCAGTAATCAACGAAGATTTACTTAACGAAGTAACTAACATAACAGAATATCCAAGTGCTTTACTCTGTAGTTTTGATAAAGACTTTCTATCATTGCCCTCATGTATTATTGAAACAATTTTAAGAAAGCATCAAAAATATTTTATTTTAAAAGATAAAACAGGGAAACTAACTAACAATTTTATTGTAATAACGAATGGAACAGAGATATTATCAAATGATAGAGAAGTTAAAGAACAGATAAAAAGAGGAAATGAAAAAGTAGTAAAGGCAAGGCTAAACGATGGTAAATTCTTCTATAATGAAGATTCGAAATTACCCTTTACTTATGAAACTAGAGGTCCACAGCTATCAAAAATCACTTTCCAAAAGGGATTAGGTTCCATGGAAGAAAAAGTAAGCCGGGTAATTAAGCTCTCTGAGGTTATTTATGAAACATTACAAACAACGAAGACATTAACAAAAGATGAACTTATAACCACCGCAAAACTTTGTAAATTAGATTTAACAACTCACCTGGTTTTTGAATTGCCAGAATTACAAGGTGAAGTTGGTGCCGTACTTGCTAACATCAACAACTTCAACAACGAAATATCAACGGGCATTAAAGAACACTATTATCCAAGATTTCAAGGAGACATTACTCCGACTACACTCTCTGGCTATATTGTTGGAATTACAGACAAACTTGATAATATAACATGCTTATTCACCGCAGGAAAAAGACCAACTGGCTCAGCAGATCCTTTTGCCTTAAGAAGACAAGCTCAGGGAATTGTTGACAATATATTAAACAAACAAATTTTCGTAGATTTATTGCATCTAATTAGTGAATCAAAGAAAACACTTCCAAATAATATTAAAGAAAGATTTACTCAACAAACAGTTGTTTTAATAAAAGATTTTATTATGCAGCGATTCACAACAATCATGGAAAACAATGGCTATGAATCTGACTTAATTCACTCTGTAACTTCTGTAGGTGAGCCACTAGAAGATCTGCTCTCAACATACAAAAAGATTGACTGCTTAAAAAGATTTAACAGTGAATACAAAAACACATTTAATCCATTTCTAATTGCTGCAAAGAGATTAGTAAGGATTGTCGAAAACAATGGAAATGGAACATTAGACATAAGCCTCTTAAAGACAGAACAAGAAAAAACACTTTTACAAAACATTCAAAAGATAGAATCAAAAACATACAAGGAAACCCATGACTTCTTAATAGAGCTCTCAGAACTAACTGCTCCTATAAACAACTTTTTCGATAAGGTTTTAGTAAATGATCCTGATCCAAAGGTGAAACAAGCAAGGCAATCTCTCCTAAAGCAAGGGAAGATTTTATTTGAGCGAATATGTGATTTTAATAAAATACAAGACAGAAGTTAACAATGAATGAAAATAACTATGTAATTTTTGATCCTAGAATACCAAAACACAAGCCAATATTAACAAATTTCCTAATCGTACTAATTTCAACAATGTTTATTATTGAACTGTACTTCACTATAAAATATGGTGAAAAAGGAATAATAATACTTGGTGCTAAATGGAACGAAGGTATCACAAATGGTGAATATTGGAGATTCTTTACTTGTGCACTACTACATGGAAACTTTATGCATTTATTTTTAAATCTCGCAGGAATCTATATTTTCGGAAAAGAGCTTGAATCAATTTATGGACCATTTCGATTTCTCATTATTTGTTTACTTACCAGCTGGGGAGCAACACTTGCAAGTTACCTATACTCACCTGGTATAGCAATCGGGGCTTCAGGAATAGTTTTTGGAATTATCGGATGCTTAATTAGCTTTTACTTTAAACAAAAGGACAAAATGTCTGGTGCAGAATATAAGTTTAAATCAATGTACACATTAATAATTTTGAATGTCCTTTTAGGACTCTTCATTCCTAAAATAGATAATTCTGCTCATATTGGAGGAGCATTTACTGGGTTAATCTGTGGTTGGTTATTATCTCCAAAATATAAAACAATAAAAGATGAAGGACTCCAAAGACTAAAAATAGTTGAAGAAAAAAGAATTCTTAGTATTGTACGTAATGTAATTCTTTTAACTTACTTACTTATTGTGCTAACCAATCTAGCTATTAGTAAATTTATTTAACTTCTGTTCTTAAACTTCTCTATACCGAAATACAATCCTGTCACCTAAAAATATTCACTGAATAGTATTTGAGAACTAATCAGCTGCAAAAGGTTCGACCTACAAAAAGCAAGCGAGCTTACTTTTATAGTTCTCCTTAGAAAGGAGGTGATCCAGCCGCACCTTCCGGTACGGCTACCTTGTTACGACTTCACCCCAGTCATCGGCGCTGCCTTAGGCAATTTCCCCCTTGCGGTTAGAATATCGACTTTGGGCGTCACCAACTTCCATGGTGTGACGGGCGGTGTGTACAAGACCCGGGAACGTATTCAATGCAGCGTGCTGATCTGCATTTACTAGCGATTCCGACTTCACGTAGGCGAGTTGCAGCCTACGATCTGAACTGAGAGCGCTTTTAAGGGGTTGGCTTCTACTTGCGCAGTTGCATCCCGTTGTGGCGCCCATTGTAACACGTGTGTAGCCCTGGCCGTAAGGGCCATGATGATTTGACGTCGTCCCCACCTTCCTCCCCGTTAACCGGGGCAGTCTTGTCAGAGTGCTCCAACCTTGCGGCTGGGTGGCAACTAACAACGAGGGTTGCGCTCGTTGCGGGACTTAACCCAACATCTCACGACACGAGCTGACGACAACCATGCAGCACCTGTGTTCTGGTTCCCGAAGGCACTCCGATATCTCTACCGGATTCCAGACATGTCAAGGCCAGGTAAGGTTTTTCGCGTTGCATCGAATTAAACCACATGTTCCACCGCTTGTGCGGGTCCCCGTCAATTCCTTTGAGTTTCATTCTTGCGAACGTACTTCCCAGGC
>JAHFBE010000043.1 GCA_023250205.1 Candidatus Melainabacteria bacterium
TAAATTTGAGAAGGTGACTAAAGATAACTAGATTTTGGGCCATTTCGGCCCGAAATTAGCAAAATAATGTAAAAAGTTTAGCTGGCTTTTAAAATCTTAGGTAACTTTTTGCTGGAAAAGGCGTTTTTCATAATTTCTTCTACAGACATGCTTACACTGCTTAAAGTGGCCTCTTTCATTAAATCCTTGGATTTTTCTTCAATCAAATCAATTGTTTGTTCCTGAAGCGTAAGAGTTTTATCCATATTATTAATTCTCTTTTTTAAGATCTCAAGTTGAACTTTTATTTTTTCTAAATAATTTTCTCTATTGTTATTTGTCATACTTTGTGTTATAGATTTCTAAAAATCAAACTCTTGATATAGTTTTTCTTCTTCCTGTCTTACAATCTCAAGTTTTCTGCAAATGTCATTAAGAGTATTTGCTTTATCGTTTACTGTTTCAAAATCTTCAACTATTTGAGCAGCTTTCATTTGATAAATAACCAACTCTGCTTCTGAAATTAAATCGTCTTTTATTTCTTTTAAAATCATAATTTCATCTTTCCCTTTGAACAAACTCAATAAACTCGGTCATTGAATTGGTATATGGGTATCCCTACTTAGAGGCAGAAGTAAAAAGCTTTAAGCATGAGGCAGAAAGTACTAAGTATAAAAAACTATCCTTATTAGAAACTGGTAATTTCTTGTTATATAAACATGGTTTTGATATGATAACTATCTGGAGTTTGTGGGCTTTGTCCGGTTTATCCGACAAAGCTGCTCAAGCGAGGAAGTTTAATAGAAGGAAGCACAAACTTGTTTTGCGCTGAAAGAATAAGAAAATGGCAAAAGTATATTATGAAAACGATGCAGATTTTAATCTAATTAAAGGTAAAACCATTGCAATTATTGGATATGGTAGTCAAGGTCATGCACATGCTTTAAATTTGAAAGATTCGGGAGTAAAAAAAGTTTTAATTGGATCTTATGAAGGTTCAAAAAGTGCGATTAAAGCAAAAGAAGATGGGTTTGAAGTTGTATCTGTATCAGAAGCAGCAAAACAAGCTGACATGATTATGATTTTGTTACCAGATGAAAAACATAAATTAGTTTATGAAGCCGAGGTTCACCCATACTTAAATAAGAATAAAGTACTAATGGTTGCTCATGGGTTTAGTTTGCATTTTGGACAAATCGTGCCGTCTAAGGATGTTGATGTTTTTATGGTTGCTCCAAAAGGACCTGGTCATAGAGTAAGAGCTACTTATGAACAAGGGCATGGAGTCCCAAGCTTAATCGCGATTTATCAAAACGCTTCAGGTAAAGCAAAAGAACTGGCACTTTCATATGCAAAAGGAATTGGTTCTGCAAGAGCAGGTGTTTTTGAAACAACTTTCAGAGAAGAAACAGAAACTGATTTGTTTGGTGAACAAGCTGTTTTATGTGGTGGATTAACGAGTTTGATAAAAGCTGGTTATGAAACTTTAGTAGAAGCCGGGTATCAACCCGAGATGGCATATTTTGAATGTCTTCACGAAGTTAAATTAATAGTTGATTTAATTTATGAAGGCGGTTTGGCAAAGATGAGGGATTCCATTTCTAATACTGCTGAATATGGAGACTATACAAGAGGTCCAAGAATTATTAATTCAGCGGTGAAAGAAGAAATGAAAAAGATTTTAAAAGAAATCCAAGGCGGGGAATTTGCAAGGGATTGGATTCTTGAAAATCAGGCAGGACAAGCGAGCTTTAAAGCTATTAGAAGAATGGAAGCTTCTCATTCAATTGAAGCTGTGGGTAAAGAATTGAGAAGTAAAATGAGCTTTTTAGCGCCGATATCCACGGAGACTTTAAAACAAGCTGTTAAAAGGTAAGAACTTCAATTGAAAGAAAAAAGAATTCTTTTATGCAGACTTGGTGGAATTGGTGATGTTGTCCAAACTCTACCCCTTGTAAAATACCTCAAGAAAAAATATCCTTCTGGAAGCATTGAATATTTAACTTCTCAAACTGTTGCAGATTTGTTGGAAAGTCATTGTCCCTATGTAGATAAAGTCTGGATATATAATAAGAAAAACAAAAGACAAGTTGCTTTGAATATTTCTAAAGAGTCTGGCAAGATTGAGTGCCTTATCAATCTTCATGGCAGTTTAAGTTTTTATTTCTTTAATTTGTTCTTTGTTAGGGCTAACAAGTTTTTACAGTACAAAAAGAATAATAATTTTCATGCAGTGATTAACTTTGCACAAACTTATGACAGTAATATTTCTGCATTTGAGTTAGATTCAAAAACTCTTGTTGAAGATGAATCTGAAGAGATTCTAAGAAGATATAATTTGCAGAAGAATAAATATATTTGTATTGTCCCAGGGGTTGGAAAGAGCCGAACTCACAGATCATGGCCTTTTGAAAACTGGCTTAGTCTTATAAAGAAAATCTTGCTTGCAGAAAAAGATTTCAAGATTGTATTTTTAGGTGGTGATGATGAGAAGCAGATTTTTGAAAAATGGTTAGCTTTATCAAAAGAAATTGAAAAGCCGGAAAATGATTTTTCAATCCCGGGATTGAAAAATAGAGCTGTAAATCTAATTGGAAAATTGAACTTGACTGACACAGCAAAGATAATTTCAAAGTCATCAAAACTTATTTCTGGTGACACAGGCTTATTGCATATAGCTGCAGCCTTTTCGAAAGATGTCATTGGTTTATATGGACCAACATTACCTAAAAGAACGGGTCCATATACAAGTAGTTATAAGGCTTTGGTTGCAAAAGATTGTAAGTGCATAAGCAGGTTTTGGGATTTAAAAAAATGTAAAATGACAAAACTTTCAAAGGGATTTTGTATGGATAGTTTAACTGTTGATGATGTTCTTTTAGCTCTAAGTGGTGAAATTGCGGATAGAAAAATTGAAAGTGTAATTTAGTGTTATTATTAGTGCTATGAAAATGTCATTAAAGAAGGGATTGTTTCTTGGTCTATTGATAGGGGTTGTAGCAGCGTTATTATATGCACCTAAAACAGGAAAAGAACTTCGTGAAGAGTTGAAAGGCAAAGTTGAAGCTGTTCCAAATAAATTCTTTGATTTCTTGGAAAGTCTAATTGATTTAACTATGTCGGTTCTTGATTTTGCAAAAGCTGCTTTTAAAGAACAAAGTTACAGATTTTCAAGAGCATTTGAAAGTGGAGTCAATGCAGCAAAAGAAAAATCTGACGAACTTAAAAAATATGCTTCAGAAGTCTCTCAAAATTAATTTCAATGCTTGACTTAAATACAATTGTTGTAATATCTCTTGCAATCTTAGCTGTTTTTTCTTTGATTCTGATTTTGGTTATAATTCCATTAGCACTTCAGTTTTCAAGAACTTTAAGTGCATTGCAGAGTTTGCTGGATACAGTTAACAATGATGTTAGCCCAACAGTTAAAGATATAAAAGAAAGTTTTTATGGTGTTAAAAACGTACTTAAAAGTGGGACATCATTGTTTGAGGATAGATTTAGTGAAACTAGTGTATTATTCTCTTCATCAATGCATGGACTTTTAGTTGGTATTAAAGAGTATTTTGCAACTTGCAAAACTGATGAAACTGGCTACAATAATAATGGTAGTATGAATATAAGAAGGTGATTGAAATGTCAAGGGGACGAGGGAGTTTTTTAAAATTTGTACTAGGAATGTTTTCCGGATTAGTCTCTGGCTTAGTTGTTGGTTTACTACTTGCACCTAAAGCAGGAAAAGAAATGAGAGAGGATCTGGCTAGCAAATCTAAAGAACTGAAAGAATTTACAAAAGAAAGATTTGAAGAGTTTCAGCACTTAAGTGCAGGAAAAGCTATTGAGGTTGCTTGTTCTATTCAATCAAGAGCAAGTAACATAAGTACAAAACTTGATGAGTTAGCAAGACGTGAAACAGATATTTTAATTCAAGATGAAGTGCAATAAAACAGAAATAAAAGATAAGAAATTAGAGGTTAGAAGCTTTAATGCTCTTATTCTGATTATGTTTTTATTGTTTAGTTTTATTCCCTCTTATTCAAAAGAAGATGGTTTAGCTTTAAAATCTCCCATTCAGGATGAACAACTCGATGAAAATATTCCTTCACAAATTGATTTAAACATTGTCCCCAATTTCCCTAAATTTGCTTTTTCTACTGAGGGTAGAAGAATATCTGCAAATAATACAATTATTCCTTTGAACACCTCTCTTAAGTTGGTGGTTGATAGTTTTATTGATGCTAAAACAGCTAAAATTGGTGATTATTTTAAGGGACACATTATAGAAGATTTTTATATTTCTACAGAGGTACCACAGCTAATTCTCCCCAAAAATTCGTGGGTACGTGGGAGAGTTATATCACTGAAAAGACCAAACTTTTTTAATAAAACTGCAAAAATTGGAATACAACTTGATCAGATAGTTACTCCTCTTGGAGATAATTTAGTCCTTGATGTAGAACTTGATATTCAAAGGGGAGTTATAGCTGCAAATGGTTTATTAAAACCTCAAGCTAAACAAGAAAATCCTCAAATATTACCTGATAGCACTCTTGTTATTCCTGTTATAGATCTTGGTCCATCATTAATTGGAAGGCTATTAGCCGGAAAATTATTTGCATTATCTTCACAGGTAGATACAGTCACCTTAAATAAAGGTCAAGAATTACAAATAATTTTGCAAAAAAATATTCAGTTAACAACAAATTAAAAAACCATTTTTACTTCACCAACAATTTTATTAGAGAGATTTTTAATCTTTAAATCAAAGAGCTTACTTAAACCGGAGTTTCTTATGTCATTTTCTTTAAGCCATCCTAATTTTTTAAGAAGACTCAATATTACTATTGAACGTGCTTTTTGAGAGCCATCTGCAATTTTTACAACTGCACAGTTTCCATTGAAAGCTACTATGATAATGCCATCTGCCCCAACTTTTGAAATTAGCTTCCTGCTTGATGCTTTTATAATTTCTGAATCAATGTGTCCTTTCCCTCCAATAATATAGGGGTTGAATTTGATTGCATTTATTATTCGAATAGATGCTTTGTCATTTGTAAAATTTGAAAAAGTCTTAGCAACGTTTACTATTGGCATAGCAAAGGTAGGAGCACTGCATCCGTCAATTGCAATATCTATTTTTTTTGCCTCTGAAAATTTCTTAATTTTATTGAAAATAAGCTTTTGTAAGGGATGTTTTGGATCTAGATAATTACTTGTTTCCCAAGCATTCTTTTTGCATACTGCTAGCATTCCCAGGTGTTTGCCAGAGCAGTTATTATGAAGAACATTAGGGAATAGCCCTTCTTTTATTAATCTCTTTTTTTCACGGTCATCTAATGGTGAGTGAATTCCACATTGTAAGTGGTTTATGTTGAGGTTGAATTTCTTTTGAATCTTTTTTAGTAGATTAATATGTCTTGATGAACCTGTATGAGATGCGCATATTATGGCTAACTCGTTTTGAGTAACGTTAATTTTATAGTCAATTATAGGAATAGCTTGGATTGACTTTGCGGTTGATCTTAAAAAAACAATATTATTTATGTCCCCCTTCTTATAAATTACTTTTTTATTCTTATCTAAAACACAAATCCAGCCATTATGTAAAGTTTCAATATTATTTCCTCTTGTTATTTTTATTAAAAGCTCAGGATTTAGATTTTTATTGTTATTCATAAGGTATTAAGGGTAGGTTTGTAATATATGAAATCGCAGATTATTATATAGTTTACCTTAGATATCTAAGGTAAAATCATTAGTACGGAGTTATTGATGAAAAACATTTTTTTTATGCTTTTAATTATTTGCTTTATAAGCATTTCTCCTTTTGCTGCCTTTTCTTTTGATTCACAAAGCACTGCTTTTTCGATTAATGCGGAAAATAAAGATATTGAAAATATAGCTGAGGTTCAAAACATAAATGCATTCTTAGATAGCCTTGAAAATGATTGGAATAATCACAATAGCAGTAATCTAATCAAACATTATTCAGATGATTTTATAAATGGAGATGGGCTAAGTCTTGATGCAGTGAAGGATCTTACACTTGAGTTATGGGATGCATATCCTGATATTAAAACTAAATCACAAGACAGAAGTGTTAGAGTTTTTGGTGAATATGCTACTGTTGAAAGTACTGATGTTTTTGAAGGACGCTCTTCAATGATAAGACAGGAAGTTGATTCTAATGGGGTCCTAAAAGCCGTTTCAGTAGGACAATTATTTCTAAAAAAGTTTGGACCAAAGTGGAAAATTACGAGTGACAAAACAGTATTTGAAAAAGTAAGTATTGGTTATGCGCTCGGAAGTGAATTAATAGATCAAAATAAAATTAAACTTACAGCACCCGAACAGGTAGCTGGAGGGCAGCAATATACAGCAAGGATTGATTTTGAATTACCAAATGATGTAAAACCAGTAGCAGCTATCAGTAAAGAAGTTTTACTCTACCCTCAAATTGCTGCTGAAGACAAATTTAGACTTATAAATGAACCAAAGTTGGAAAGATTAATCCCCTCAAATAAAAGTGGTAAGAATGAGTTGGTTACTGCTACTGTAGGATTAACTGGCGGTGCGCTAAAGCCAAAACTATTAGGACTAGTCTTCCTAACAAGAAGAGTAAATGTTGTACCGGTTGTAGATAAGCTTGATGATGTAAGTATTCTCTCAGCACCAGCTAAATCAATTTTAAATAAATCGATAGGTGAAATTGATTTCTATGATAAAGGCAATGGAAGTAATGAAGAAAAAAAACTACCAGAAAATAATGTTGAGCCAGCAGATAAAGAATAAGATTGTAACAAGTAAATATTTTCTAGAATTTGTCAAAAATCAAAAAGTTGGACTTGCTGTATCAGGCGGTGTTGACTCTATGCTTCTGCTTGATATCTTCACTAAAATCAGCAAGAGCTTTAACTTAAAACTTTTTGTTATGCACTATAACCATAAATGGAGAAAAGAATCTTACCTGGATGCTGAACTGGTTAAACAATATTGTAAAAAGCATAACTTACAATTTCTATATAAAGAAAGCAAAGGCAGGATTCTAAAAGATGAAGCAATAGCAAGAGAACAACGATATTCTTTTTTTAAAGCTTCTGCAAATAAAGAAAAATTTAATATTATTTGTACTGCTCACCATGAAGATGATCAAGTCGAAACTATTTTATTTAGACTTTCAAGAGGGACTGGTCCAAATGGTTTATTCCCAATTAAAGAGTTCTCAGATTTTTCTAAAAACATAAAAATTTATAGACCCTTGTTAGGTTTTACAAAAGAGCAGATTTATAAGTATGCAAAAAAAATAAAGTTGCCATATCTGGAGGATAAGACAAATGATGACATAAAGTATAAGAGGAACTTAATTAGAAAAGAGATCATCCCACTGCTCAAGAAAATAAATGAAAACGCTGTTAATAATATACTCTTATGCAGCGATCTTATTTATTCTCAAAATATTATAGTCAATGCTTATTTAAGCAATATCATGACAAAAGTTTCTTGCAATAAAAGAAATAGCTTTTTATTTCCACTTAAAATCAGTAGGAGTAAAATGTTGCAATATGATGAACATGTTTGTAAGTCTTTTATCTACAGGGTTTTAACTGCAAATGATTTACCCGGAAATGTTTCCAAAATCAAGCTTGTTCTAAATGCAATTAAAAACAAAACATCTGTTGAATTAAGTAAAGAATATGTCCTTTCTGTAGAGAAAAGCACTATCTCCTTTGACAGCAAGAAAAGCAGAGTAGTAGATCAAGCTTCTGACCTCAAACTTAATAAACAATTTGTTGTAAATGGAAGGTTGAAAACAGTTTTAATTGATGAACAATCTTGCTTTGAATTAAAGCCTTTTGTTGGTAATTTCTCAAAAAAAGTGTTTCCAAAAGACAATGATAAGTTTGCGTACGTAGATTTATCTTTATTTAAAAATAAAAAACTAGCTCTTCGTTCTCGTAAGCCAAAAGATGTTTTTCAGCCTCTTGGCTATTCTAAGGAGATAAAATTAAAAAACTATCTTATAAATAAAAAAATCTTAAAACAATACAGATATAAATTGCCTTTATTGTGTTTTAATAATGAAGTTCTCTGGATTCCAGGATACTCACTGAGCGATAAGTTGAAGGTTACTAATAAGCCAACACATGTACTGAAAGTGATAAATTGTGGAACATAAAAAACAAAATTTAAAAATGAAAGTATTGTACTCTGCTGCTCAAATTCAGAAAGTTGTAAAAAAACTTGCAAAGAAAATTGAGTCAAGCTATCGAAAAACTAAAACTTCTCAATCTCTTGTAGTTGTCTCGGTTTTGAAGGGTGCATTTATTTTTACTGCAGATTTAATTCGGGAAATTAATATACCAACCCAGCTTGAGTTTGTAAGGATATCCAGTTACGGTACAAAAAAAGTTTCTAGTGGGAAGATTGAAGCTCCTCTTTTACTTCTTCCAGATTTAAGTGGCAGAGATATATTGCTTGTAGAAGATATTGTTGACAGTGGTAAAACGGTACTTTTTTTAAAAGAATATTTAGGTGCTCAATTTAGGCCAAAGAGTTTAAAAGTGGCATGCTTATTGAATAAAGAGGCGAGAAGAGAAGTAAATATAAAAGCAGATTTTATTGGATTTGAAGTAGCCGACTATTTCTTAGTTGGATATGGATTAGATAGTGCTGAAAAATTTAGACATTTGCCATACCTTGCAATAGACGGTCATTAGTGTGAGTATGAACATTTTAAGAAGGATTACGATAGATATATTCATACTCTATCTGTTAGTATTAAGAGCGTAATTTTTCTTGACTTGGTTTAAAATATGGAAATGAAGAAATTTAGTGCAACCATACCGTTTGTGATTTTGTTTATGCTTCTTAGTCTATTTGTAATAACATTAGTGGCTAAGAAAGAAAAGAATAATGTTCTTACTTACAGTCAGTTTTTAAGAATTGCAATGCCTGAAGAAGGGACCTCACCTATTAAAAAGGTACTTTTAACGAATGAATCTGATAATGCAACAATAATTTTTGAAAATGATTCAGAAAAAACAGTACGCATTCCTAATTCTGACGGAAAAGCATTAAAAGATTTAGCAGACTCTTTATCAAAACGTGCCATTGAAGTTGAAGTAAAAGCACCTAGTGGAAGTAGTTTCTGGCTTAGCTTTTTAACATCAATAATTGTTCCAGCCTTATTTCTAATAATGCTTATTTTTATGATTAGAAGTGCACAAAGTGGTGGTTCTCAGGCAATGAGTTTTGGCAAGAGTAGAGCTAAGCTACAACAAGACACTAAAGTAAAAATTACATTTGCTGATGTGGCAGGAATAGACGAATCAAAGCAAGAGTTAGAGGAAGTAGTTGACTTCTTAAAAAGTGGTGAAAAATATCAGGCTATTGGAGCAAGAATTCCAAAAGGAGCATTGCTTATTGGTGCACCAGGCACAGGTAAAACTTTGTTAGCTAAGGCAGTAGCCGGTGAAGCTGGTGTTCCATTCTTTAGTATCAGTGGTTCAGATTTTGTTGAAATGTTTGTAGGTGTTGGTGCCTCACGTGTAAGAGATTTATTTGAACAAGCAAAGAAAAATGCTCCATGTATAGTTTTTGTAGATGAAATTGATGCAGTTGGTAGACAAAGAGGAGCCGGTTTAGGTGGTGGACATGATGAAAGAGAACAAACTTTAAATCAACTTCTGGTAGAGATGGATGGTTTTGAATCTACAACTGGAATAATAGTTCTTGCTGCTACAAACAGACCTGATATTTTAGATAGTGCATTACTACGCCCTGGTAGGTTTGATAGGCAAATTATAATAGATAGACCTGATATAGCAGGAAGAGAAGCTATTTTAAAAGTTCATGCTAAGGGTAAACCTTTTGCTAGCAGTGTGGATTTAAGAGTCCTTGCCAGAAGGACTCCTGGATTTACCGGTGCTGATTTATCAAATATGTTGAATGAAGGAGCCCTTCTGGCGGCACGTTACAATAAACATGAAATTTCAATGGATGATCTAGAACAAGCTATAGATAAGGTAATGGCAGGACCAGAAAGAAAAAGCAGAATTATTACACCAAAGGATAAAGAGGTAACTGCTTATCATGAAGTAGGTCATGCTTTGGTTTCTTTCTTTGAAAAGGATTCAGATCCATTACATAAAGTCACTATAATTCCTAGAGGAATGGCTCTTGGAATAACAATGACATTGCCTGAAGAAGATCATTTAAATCTTTCTCGTTCACAGCTTTTAGCCAGAATTAAAGTTTTGTTGGGTGGCAGAGTAGCAGAAGAAATTGTTTTTCATGATATTACTACTGGAGCACAAAATGACTTACAAAAGGCTACAGAACTTCTAAGAAAAATGGTTACTCAGTTCGGAATGAGTGAAAAATTAGGACCTATGACATTTGGACAGACAAATGAGCATGTCTTTTTGGGACGGGATTTTGGACATGTAAGAGATTATAGTGAAGAAGTTGCTACAAAAATAGATTCAGAAATGAAAAGCATCATTAGTAAATTATATGAAGAGTGCAAAGCATTTCTTATACAAAAAAGTAAGCATATGGATGCTATCGTCCAAATTTTATTAGATAAGGAAACTCTTGAAAAAGATGAGTTTAAAGAAATCGTTGAAAAAGTTGATGCTGGTACATTTGTTTTTCAGGAAAAAAAAGTTGTTGGGAGTAGAAAACCTGGACTAGAAGTTAGTCCTAATGGCTCTTCTGTATCATCATCTCCAATCACCAATTAGATTAAATAGAGCCCAGAACAACGGATGTCCATATTTAGGATTTTCTTTTACTTTTAACTCCGCTTTTCTAAGTGCCTCTGCTTTATTAGAACCAGCTTGAATGTTTTCATAGAAATTCTGCATTATTATTTTTGTTGCATCATCATGAGCATTCCATAAGCTTGCAAGAATTGTATTTGCTCCTGCTACTCTAAATGCAGTTGCAAGGCTGCCTACGATATCATCTGGTTCATTTGATAGATTCCCAACTTTACCCGTATCACAACCACTCAAAATAACAAGCTTGCTATTACTTAGATTTAAGTCATAGATATCTTTTAAGTAGATCTTTTGCTTAACACTTTTATTTCCTATTTGTTTTTTCCCGGATACTAAAAAGCTTGAATCAATGTCACCTCCATCCAGATAACCATGAGTTGCAAGATGTAATATGTCAGCTTTTTTTGAAAACTGATTGATTAGAGATACGTTAAATGGTTTTTGGACAAAACTCATGGTTGTTTTGGTGAAAAGTTTAGAAATTAATTCTGCTTCTTTATTTGCTCCTGTTAGTGTTCCATCAGGGTTTGCAAATATTGTGATGTTTGCCATGCTAGACAATTGAGGTGACTCATTTCGGCTAACAGCAATAACGCTATCTAAATAGACGATGGACTTATCAGAGATTAAAAATCTTAAATCGCCATCAGCAGTAGGTTTTGCTAAAGATTGGAAGGGTAGATATCGTAACCAGCCGTTTGCAATAATAGCAATTACTTTTTTGTTTGCAATATCCTTTTCAATAGGAGCAATTAATGCATTATATAAGAAGACAGTTTTTTCTTTTAAAGGAAGGATTTCTTTTTTATATGTAGTAGACTTGTCATTCTTCCAGCTACTAATAGGAGTAACTCTACCGGTTTTGTTAATCTTTTCAATTTCGTTCTCAAACAGTTGTTTGTATGATTGAATCTCTCTGTTTAGTATGTCTTTTGATATGTTTTTATTAATCCTGGTCTTTAGGTTTTTATTATCAACTACAAAAATTATTAGTCCTTCTTCAGTTGGAACATATTGAATTATTGCAGCATTAGAAGGAATGTTAGGTTGTATTGAAGCTAAGTCTAAAGGTTTTTGGGTCAGCAGATTCTTTAATTGAGGCTTGTATTTTAAAAGCTTATTCAGCAGAGTAAATGTTTGAGACTTTGATTCTGCATCAGCGTTTGCAAGAAGCTTTTGATATTGAGCAAGCTTTCTTTGATCCGGATTGTTCTTTTGTTTTTCTGCAGAAAGAAGTTTTTCAAGCTCTTCCACCTTTGTCTTTAAAGATTCAGCTTTTTTTAAGGTGTTAGATAATTCTTGATTTTGTTTTGCTCCATTTAGAGCAGATGTGATTAAATCGACCTGATTTTTTATTTGCTTATTCTCTTCAATTGTTGAAATAACTTTTGCTGGGTCTTTAATCTCGTCAAGAGTAGGAGTTGAAGCTTCGCTAGTAGTTGCTATTGCTGAACTATTAAACAAATACTGACTTATATTTTGTATGTTCTGAATTACTGTTGGATCTTCAGTAATATCATTTTTTGGAGGTGCAACTACTGGTGAATCTGGCTGTTTGCTGGTTTCTTGAGTAGAGTGAGTATCAGCTTTACTTGTATCTGTATGAGTTGAGCTATCTGTAGCTGGTGGAACGTTTACGATCTGTGTTGGTTGTGATGCAACTATAGTTGTAGAATTTGATTCAGTCGAAGTTGGAGCTTGTGTGTCAATAGTTGAACTGTCTTCAACTGTTGCTATACTTGAATCTAATGAATCAAGATTAATAGTTTTAACATTACTTGATTTACCATTGGAACTAGATACAGCAAAACTTATAGAGTCTGAGCTTATATCATTTGGTAGGTTTACAATGATTTCATCATTGTTTGAATAAGTTATTTCGAGAGGTCTTCCAGTTACGCTGTTATTCTTATTCTCTAAGAGTGTAACAGTATTTTGGTAAGGATTTGGATCGAACATTGTTCCTTTAATGATCACTTGATTTTTGTTTAAAGGATTAACCTCAATAGAATAAATACCCGGGGAATAAGGATCAACATTGAATGAGTCGGTATTGTCATCATCTGTAGAACTAAGTACAGTAAAATCAGCTTGAGCTTGTTGTTGACTAGGGCTGTTAATGTAGATTGGGTAAGTACCTGGTTCAAGCTCTGCTGGTACAAGAAGTGAAATGACAATTACAGAACCATCAGGGGTTGAGGCAAATGAATTAATTGAAAAATAGTTGCTTACAACAGATGATCCTTGAACAAACCCATTCCCAGAGACTTTTAAAAAAAGTGTTTTCCCTGCCTTTGCACTACTAGGATAGATGCTTTCAATTGTTGGTGCTCCTGACGGAACAACTTTGATTGTAAATTTTGATTCTTGCTCATTGTTTCTTATAAAAAATTCTCTTTCACCAAGTTCAGCATTAGGCTGGGCTGTAAATTGAATCTTTATTTGTTTTCCATCTAGATCTTGATCAGAAATAAAAGCAAATATTCCGCTGCCATGAATTCCAATTATAGACATGTTTAAATCATTGCCAGTAACAGTAGCAGCAGCAGTTCCAGATTGTTGTAGTTGAATATAAGGTGGACTAATATATACTTGCTCTATTTGAGCGTAAGATTTATTTGAAGAAAAACAAAGTAATATTAGCAAAATAGTAACAAAGAAAGCAGTCTGACTGTACTTTGCGGAGTTAAAATTTTTATTATTGTTTGCCAAAGACAAGGACTCCCTGTACCAGAAGGTTTTTTGTTGTTTTATCTTGCCCGAGAAGAAAACCAATGCCAGATCTTGGATATAGATAGTACAATCCCAAATAATCTTTGTTATCAGGATCTTCAATAAAGTCTTTTTCATCAATGGGCTCACCATATATTGTTATCATTTTATCAATTGAGTCACCAATGTTTAGACCAATCTTTTCGATAATATTTTTTTTGTTAAATGAAATGACTCCAATTACATGTTCAGCTTTTTCATCAAAGAAGACTTCCAGGAGGTCTTTATAGGTCCCATCACTCCCCGGAATTCCATAAATCCATAACTTTCCGTTACTTCTGATTTCTTGTGGTGTATTTAATAGCTTTTTTACATCTCTTGAAGAACTACCAATCTTAATATTTGAAAGGCTGTCAAATGATTTCTCTTGATTAGATAGCTTTATTTTGTCTCGTTTTTCAGGATCAATAACCCAGCTACCACGAAAATTACCATCAACGATACTAAGTAAGAGATTCCTTGCATAGTTAATTACTGTAAAACTCGAAGCTGGTCTGTTAGGTTGTTCAATAGCAGCAGAAAAAGAAGGGTTAATGGTTATAAGTGTAATTAAAACTAAAATTATCTTTAAACTATTCAATGTAAATCTCATTTTATTAGTGATTTTCCTTCTCATAGGCAAGTTTTAAATCTTGCATATCTAAAAGTCCTTTTAATAAGGAAACACAAACAACTTCATTCCTGGGGTTTACTTTTTTTTGTGCACTATTTATACCTAATTTATCATATATAGAATATAAATGATATTGAATGGTCTTATTACTCATATAGAGCTTTTCCGCTATCCAATCATTGGTTTTTCCTATTCCAACTGCAATTAATATTTGTTGCTGGATCTCTGTTAGTTGGTTACTTCGTTTGTTTACATTTAATTTCCAGACTACTTGTTGTACATCTGGGTGTAACCAAACTTCGCCTGAGTATACTTGTTTTATTGCTTGAGTAAATTGATCCTGGGTTGCGGTTTTTAATACATATGCAAAAGCTCTGTCAACTGGAACAGTTTGTCTTATTTTTCTGACGTAAACTTCATCTCCATAATTTGAATAAATTACAATACCAGTTTCAGGTAGGGTTTGTACTATTTTTTGTGTGGCAGCAATTCCATCTAAGTCTGGCATTGCTATATCCATAATTACTAAAGATGGATTGTTTTTTAAACTTAAATCAACTGCTTCCTGACCAGTTTTTGCTTCGAGGACGTTACAACCGGGGAAGTTATCTTTTAAAATAGTTCTGCTAAAAGATCTTATAGGAGGATGATCATCAGCTATTACAAAGGTGTTTGAAGTGTTCATAAGTACAATTCTAATATAGATTAGCTTTAAAATAGGGTTTTTAATTAATGTCCTTACTAGTATAAATCCTAAAGTTTATGGTGAAAAAAGTAGAATTCTATTAAAATTAAGAATATTGTGCCAAAACAACTTATAACTAAAAGCTATTTTGTGATTTATGACGGTGATTGTGGCTTTTGCCAAAGCACAGTAAATTTTATTAAAAAGCTCGATTGGTTAAACAAATTTGTTTTTCTTCCTTTTCAAAACGAAGAAACTCTTAAAACTTTTAATAAGTTGACACCTGAGATGTGTAAGAAAGAGCTCTTCCTTGTTGAATCACAAGGAAACATAAAAAAATATTTTGCAGGCTATGATGCTTTTAAGGTTATGACAATGTTTATTCCAATGACTATGGTAATTAGTTGGTTCTTTTTCTTGCCAGGGGTAGTTCAGGCTGGCAGGATGGTTTATAAGATTATTGCAAAAAACAGACATAAAATTAAAGTCAATGATCAAAGCTGTAAGATTAACTAACAGTTAAGTAAAAAATTAATTATTATTAAAACCTCTCAAATCAACTAGATTCCTACAAACAGCACAACCCGTAAGATAATGAAAAAATTTTAATCTATTTATTTATAGTTTATTTACGTTACCTTTACCAACGTCCTGTTTAATTCACGCATCGTATGGCACAGATACATGAGAGAAGTATATGCCTACGTAAGTAAGATTCGAATAAATGTGAACAAGGATTCACATCTATTTTTAAGGAGGAATGAATCATGTTTATATTAAGTATAGTCCCAATACCTTTAAATGGAGACACCCAAAGTGTTAACCCATCAGATCGTTTGGCTGAAATTAGAAATAAGATCTCAGTGGCTGAACAAAGAGTCAGAGATTTAGAAGGATTATTAACAGCACTTATTCTTGGACAAGATTTTGATGCTGACCCAAATACCGCCGGTACTCAAGTAGTATCTGGTCTGAATACACCACAAAACCCAGCGGGTGCAAAAGATGCAAACGTTGTCAGACAAGAGCTATATAGAGCAAGAGCATATGAAGGTGAATTGAGAACTGCAGAAAATTTCTGGAACGAAATCGTATCCGCAAACAAGTCCGCAGAACAAAAAACACACGAACTCTTCAAAGCAGCAGGTGGTTAATAAAAAAGATACATTCCTCAAAAAGAAAAAACGCGCAAAGGAAAAACCGATGCGCGTTTTTTCTTTTATATGCCGCAAGACAAGCTTGCGGCTCTCGCGATTGCTTCCTGAAAAACCTTTATTAATGATAGAAATTTGTGAATTGAAATTTAATTTTTATTTATAACGTTCTCTTAAATGAAGTATGTTTAAATAACTAAGTTCGTTAACAACGTGTATGAAAACATACATTGTTTATTTAAAATTTATTAAATAAATTTAATTTAAGTATTAAGACTTCATTACTTTCCTTTAAGGGTTATCCTGTTTAATCTGCCTTGTCATGGTTGATTATTTTTCAAGTAATTAATCGTGTTAAAGAAAACAAAAATAAGAATGCAAGGGGAAGGGATTTATTCTTGTTTTTAAAAGGAGGAGAAGTCATGTTTATATTTAGTATAATGCCAATTCCATTGAGTGGAGCAGACACAGTTAACCCATCAGATCGTTTATCAGAGATTAGAAGCAAAATCTCAGCGGCTGAAGCAAGGGTAAGAGATTTAGAAGGATTATTGACATCATTAATTCTTGGAACAGAGTTTGATGCAGATCCAGAGACTGACGGTAATCAAGTCGTTTCTGGTCTAAATACTGCAGCACATCCACAGGGTGCACAAGATGCAAACGTTGTAAGACAAGAGCTCTATAGAGCAAGAGCATATGAGGGTGAGTTAAGAACCTCTGAGAACTTCTGGAACGAAATCGTATCCGCAAACAAGTCCGCAGAGCAAAAAACACAAGAAATGTTCAAGCCAGCAGGTGGTTAATAAAACGACCGCTAAAAATAAGAAGCCGCGCAAAGGAAAAAACCGATGCGCGGTTTTTTTTGCCTTGGGTCTTCCTTAAAAAAATTTAATATTCTTTATAACCCGGTCTTAATAGAAATTTGAGTTAATACCCAAGTTCGTTAAACGACGAACAAGTTATAATCTCAGCAAAAATTAACCGGAGAAATAAGAATATGCCAACAATCAATTATATAAATCCAGTCTCAGAACTTGCATCAGCCCAAGAAGGTGTTGCTCAAGCTACCCAGGATAATACTTTTGCAGAACAACTAACACAATTAGCCGTTCTTGGTTATGGAGATCCATATGCTGCAAGGCAAATACTTTCAGTTGCTAGAGCAACAATGGGAAACCAGGCACAAAAAGAACAATTCTGGTTTGAAGTTGTAAATCAAGAAAAATCAAGTATGAAAAAAGCTTGGGAATTAATCAAAGAATAATAAGTTTATAACCTGATAGGTTGTTAATAAGGAGACTAATAAATGCACATCTATGAACCATTTTCACTAACTGAAACATATGTTGAAAACAATTCGTTAGAAAATAAATATAAAGGTTTATTAAATGCGAATTTTCAAGACTATATGGATTCATTAAAACAAGGCGGTCAGCTACAAATGCAAGCTGGCAAATTAAAGCAAAAAATTTCCGGTTTAACGTCTGGACTTGGACTTGCTGCAGGTACTTTAGGTGGACCAGCTGCTATGGCTTTAGGTTATTCAGTGGGCAATATGCTTGGTAAGTATTTTGGTAATGTAGTAACTGACAAAATCTATGGACAAGCAATGAGTGATGTCTCAGAAATTAACCATGATTCTAAGATTAGACATGCTCAGTTAGCTGCTTCAGTTGCATTTACAAGTCAAATTGGTGGTGCTATAGACACTATGCGCCAAAATGAAAACAAACGTAAAAAAGACGATTTACAAGCAATGCAAGTGTAATATTGTAGGGGGTGTAGTATGCTACGCTCCTACTGAATTCTTAAGGTTTTTACAAATTAAAAAAATTTAATAATTCAACTATCAACATTTTACCCCTAGACTCTTTATATAATCGTAAGACTATGTAGTAGGGTTAAATATAGGTTAAAAGTGGTAGATAAAATATAAGAAAGAGGTTTATATGTCATTAGGTAATATCAATCCATCAGGCTCAGATCCAATAGGAGGTCCACAACCTTTAAATGTTGGAAGAGCTAATATTCAAGGACCTGGTACATCACCAGGAACACCAAGCACAGATAGTTTGGGCACTATAGAAGAGCCCTCTGTTGCACCACCGCCACCATTATCAGAAGCTACATCTGTGCCACCCCCACCATCTGGAAATTCTAGTGATAGAGAACAGAGAGCAGCAGCGCGAGGAAGTATCATTGGCAGTTTTAATTTAGAAGCGGCAACAAGTTTCTTACTTGATGCAGTAAATAGAAGACACCCTCTGGGATAGTAAAAAATGATTATAAATAGAAAAACAGTTGAAGACTATTATGAAGATCAATGGGGTTCTCTTATTAATGTAAAAACCCTAAATCTTTTGGTTGAACTGACATGTAAGGCTTATCATTTAAATCAATCACAAGCCATGTCTCATAACATTAAACAAAAACCAGTTTTGGACTTACAAAATCTTGGTCAAATTTAGTCATATAACAAACTTAAAAGCAACTTTGTTTTAATTTTTGCTTGATCAATTATTTTTCGTTAAAATAACATTGATTATGGCAGAAATTCATTCTCAGGATATTTTAACTGAAAAAGCATTTGAAATAATTTTAAATTTTAAGCCTTCTGATAAGTATGATAAGGCTGCAGTAAATGAAATTTTAAAACTACAAGCTGAAATAAAAAAACTTATTTTAATTCTTCCAAAGCCAGAGCAAGAAGTTCTAAGTCTAAGATATTTTAACAATTTAACGGATGAAAAAATTGCTAATCAAGTTGGTAGGACGAGGGACGAAATAAATAAGATTTTATCTGGAGGTATTAATACTGTAAAAGGAAAGCTGGGAAAAGATACTACAGTTCTGGATAATGTACAGAAAACGATAGATATTTCAAAAATAAAGTTTGAGTCTAAAGAACAAATGGGAATTAAAACCCAAGCTCAACAGCCTGTTCAAAAGGCAGTTAACCAGGTACAGCCTGGAACCAGAAGGAAGCCCTCGTTCTTCGCTATTATTTTCAGTTTGGCTTTTTATGTACTATTTTTTGCCGGAGTGTATTTTATTGTACAAAAATATATTTTCCCTAACCTACCGCAATTAACCAGTTTTATTTCTGGCTCAAAGGAATCAAGGATTGAGGTGAAAAAAGATATTAAAACAAATACAGATGATCAGTACTCTATTAAGATTTCTGGCTCTAGCAGTTTATTTATTCTTGCAAGGAGGTTGGAAAATTCATTTAATGTTAACTTTCCTCTCTATCACATAAATTTAACCTCGTCTGATTCAGATAAGGGGATAAAAAGTCTTATAGCAGGAAATTCTGATATAGCAAATTCAAGTCGACCATTAACTTATTCTGATAGAAAAAAAATAGTAGAAAATGGCTTTGAATTGCTGGAAAGCAGGATTGCTCTTGACGCATTAATTATTATTGTTAATAAAAACAATACTATAAATGAAATAACGGTAGATGAGCTGGAGAAAATATTTAGAGGTGACGTAAAAAATTGGAAGGGAATTTCAGATGGCTCTTTTGTAAAAACTTTGCTTCCAGTTGTTCGAGAGAATGGCAGTGGGACAAATGAGTTTGTTATTAATAGGGTCTTACAGGGTGATAATTTCCCCTCTTCTTTACTGAGTAAAAGTTCAAATAGTGAAGCAATAAAATATGTTATTGAAAATGAGGGAGCTATTGGTTTTACAAATTCAACCACCTATCCCTGGGAAAGCCCAAATATTAAGTACTTACGAATAAAAAATTATGATAATTCAATCCCTGTTTCTCCTTTTGAGGGAAAGAAGCTAAATGAGAATGCGATTAGATACGGGGATTATCCTCTTGCACACTATTTATATTTAATTACACGTGATGACTCCCAAAAGAAAGTTCAAGAATTCGTTTCCTGGGTTTTAAGTAAAGAAGGGCAAAAAATAGTTGCATATTCAGGTTTGATACCTGTTTTAAAAAGTGAGGAGTAAATGATTTATAAGATTAATGAGGAAATAAAACCTTTTGAAGTCGTAGTAGATAAATATTGTTCGTTTTATTATGCAGGGGCCTCGGGAGATTTTAATCCAATTCATATAGATGAAGAGTTTGCAAAGAAAGCCGGTTTACCTGGAATAATACTTCAGGGACTGTGTACTATGGCTTTTGTTTATAGGGCAGTAGTAAAAGAAAGTAATCCTGAGATGCTAAAAAGCTTAAAGGTAAGATTTAGAAATATTGTAAGACCTCTTGATCGGATCTCAATAAATGGAATCATTGCCAAAATTGAAAATCATATGACTACAATAGACCTTTCAGTTAAGAATCAAAAAAGTGAAGATGTGATTACGAATGCTCAGGCAATTGTGAGTCATAAAGAATGAAGCAAGTCTAATGATTTACTGTGCTTAATCCTTGATTTGCCAGTTTATCAGCTTTTGAATTTTCTTCCCTTGGGATATGAACAATCTTAAATGTAGAAAGTCTTTTAATTAAGGTAATAGCCTTATCGTATAAATCTTTTATATCAGGATCTTTTACTTTATAAATCTTGTTGATTTGTTTAACAACCAGTTCGCTGTCAGATTTTACTTCAATATTATAAAAATTAAATTCAACACAAAGTTCAAGGGCTCTAATTAGTGCTGTATATTCTGCAAAATTATTTGTATGCTCTCCTATATATTCTGAGACTTCTTTAATTGTTTCATTGTTACTTTGAAAAAGAATACCAATAGATGATGGTCCTGGATTCCCCTTGGAAGCACCATCAATATTGATGGTGACTGTATCTTCTCTCATCATTTCTTCTGTGGAAATCTTTGTAAGATTATTGATTGGCAGAATATTTTTTATTCCTCGACTTAGGTAGGAGTTGTGTAGAAAAGAATTATTTGTTAAAAATAAGACTCCTTTCTTTGAACAGGTTTCCATTTGTTCTTTGTTTATATTTGTATGTGTTTCAATGAAAAAAGTTTCTAAGTTCGCAGCCTTTAAAAAAGTTTCATTATTTTCTTTTGAGTCATTTGTTATAAGTATATGTTTTGCCTTAATTGTTTTCAATGATTTTAAATTCTCTATGTTTAGAGAGTCTTTTATAAAGTCTTTGCTTTCTTCAAGTGATTTGTTTATCTGAATTCTTAATATATTATTTAAATCATCATATTTCTTCTCTTTTATAAAATTAACTAATGAGCTCGTAAGTAAAGATGGTAGAACATTAACAGGTAGTAAGTTAATTGGGCTTGATAACTCAATTTCACCATTTTCAGGATTAATGCCTAAAAGCTTTATAACTTGTGTTCTTATTTGATTAAAGTTTCCCCAATTAGTAGTAGTGTTTTCAGCTACTCGTTGAGCAATGGTTGCTACTAGTCTGCTCCAGTAGTTGTTTACATTAACAAAATAAGAATCTCTATCCCATATTACAGTATCAGCAATATATTCATTCTCATCAAATTTGATCTTAATAGGCATAAGGTTCATTTTACTATGAAATGTCATTGCGAGCCTGCTTAAAGCAGATGAAGTAATCCCGATCAATTTATGCAAGACAGATCGAGATTACTTCGGCACTTAGCGCCTCGCAAGGACATAGTCAGGTTATAATTAAAAATTCTTATGAGAGATAAAAGTGTTAAAGTCGCTATTATTGGACGTCCTAATGTTGGGAAGTCTACTTTATTTAACAGGCTCTTAAAACAAAGAAAATCAATCGTAGATGATTTTCCTGGAGTTACAAGAGACAGGTTGTATGCAGATATTGAATGGAATGGCAAACCAATAACTTTAATAGATACAGGTGGTTTGATTGATGAAAAGGCTATTCCTGAAAAAGAAATAATTGATGAAGTAAAAAAGCATGTTTTTATGGCTATAGAAGAGTCTGATTTTGTCGTTTTTATGGTTGATGGAAAAGCTGGTATTACATCTCAAGATGAAAAGATTGCAAAGATGTTACGAAAAATTAAAAATGATAAAAAGATATTTCTGGCAGTAAATAAAATTGATACTGAAAAGCAGCTTAACTTAGTCTCTGAGTTTTATTCTTTAGGGCTTGATGAGCCATATCCAATTTCAGCGTTAGCTGGCTCAAGTGGACTTGCTGATATTTT